>CAZWLZ010000289.1:0-4926 GCA_964634505.1 uncultured bacterium
CCTGTTGCTTCGCTTAATTTGCCTACTTCTAACTCTCCTGATAATACACTAGGTGCAACTGCAATGGCGGGAATAATATAAGGTAAAAATTCATAAGTATTAGTAAAAATTCCTAAATATAATTCTTGCCATAAAATGAGACTATTAAAGTTATTAAATAAGTCGGTAAATAAACTTTTTAAGTTATTATTTTCTTTATTTTCTCCTCGATAAAAAGCAATTGATTCGGCATTTTCTCTTACTCGAATTAAACCGAAACGAAAATTAGCTTCTTTTTGTAATTGTTGATAATTCAAATTAACTAATTTTTTGCCAAAAAATCCAGTGGTAATTAACGTACCAAATACGGCATAGACTATGAGGAAAATAACTAATTTTTGTGAGATTGCCCATAATACTGTGCTAAAAGCAATTACTTGTAAAATTGATTGAATTATCACTAAAGAAAAAAGCAAAGAATCTTGGGTAAAACTTTTGATGTCTTCTGCTATTCGTTGATCGGGATTATCAATATTTTGATCTTTTTTCAGATTACTTAAATCATAATATGCCCTATTACTAAAGTATTTTTCGATAAATTTATTGGTTAACCATCTACGCCAAAATATTCCTAACTTACTTTGAGTAAAACTAAAACCTGCAAATAAGGGTACATAAATTATCAATACTAATAAGAAATTTTTTACTGTTTGCCAAAATCTTGCTTCATTTTTTTCTGATAATGATGATATTAAACTTCCTTGTAATTCATTTAAAATTACGCTTAGTTGTGTGTATCCTAACAGTAAGATTCCCAATAAAAATAATAAAAATAATGCCCCTTTTTTTTCATTTCCTGTCCAATATAATTTGGCGATCGCCCAAAATTCTGAAAAAATACTAAAGTTAAATCGATTCATTTTTAATGTTATTTTTTTACTTTATCTTTGATTTCGATCTGATTTTTCTGAAAGCTACGTTTTAAAGCGAAAAATTGTCCTTGTAAATAATCTACATTAGGAGTTAAATTAGCATAACGCCAAAGAGTATAACCATTAGAAATTTCAGCAATTATATCAGCATAAGCGAAATTGTCTTGATTTTGATAGAAACTATCCGCATATTCTAAAGGAGTTTGACTAGGATTTTTGGGATAACCTTTTGATGCCATAAAATCCAACATTTCACGATAGAGTCTTTCCATGGGAGTCAATTTTGCTAAACGGTTTTTATATAACCATTTTTGTAACCAATTCCAGCTAAGATAACCTAAAAAAGCCATGAAAATTGTGCCGACACTACCAATAAACGCACCTAAAATGCCGCCAGAAATAAAAGGCCAAATTAAAGATAACCATAAATTAGATAAAAAACCAAAGAAACCTTTAACAATTTTATCGAAAAAGTTAGCAATAAATGCCGTAATAGGAGAAGGCAACCATCCAGCTACCCACTTCCATAATTGTTTTAAAATTCCAAAATTACTTTCTTCTTCAAAAGAAGGAGGGATGATTTCATGTTGTGGTATAGCATCAAAATAAAACCAACCATAGTTAGGGAAATAAACTTCCGTTAAAGCATAAGCATCCGTATTATGAACTATATAATAACCTGTAAAAGGATTAAAAGTTCCAGGGGCAAAACCTACCACTAAACGAGCTGGAATATCTATAGAACGTAACATCATGGTATAAACTGTAGAAAAATGATCGGGATAACCTCCGACATAACGAAATAAGAAAGCCTCCACTAAATCTTCATCTTCCTTAAAAAAAGGTAATTCTTTTTGAATTGAATAATTTTGTTTTAATGCTTGGGCTAAAAATAAGGCTTTTTCATAGGCAGAATCAAGTTGATTCGGTGATTTTGCTAATAATTCTTCTGTTTTTTTTCTGACTTTAGCTTTAATATTAGGGGGTATTTGTAAATAATATTTGCTAATAATTTCAGGATAATTTTCCCCTGCTTGTCTTAGTTTGGTGCGACTACGATAAGGCACTTCGGAAACAGCCGTATAAGTCAAACCTTCAATTAAACCAGCTGGGGCTCTTAAATTTCCTTGGGCATCAGTAGCAATTTGTTGAGTAGGAAAATATAAAGTTTTGGGTGTTTGAAGTACAGGAATAATATTAGGTATATCGTTAACAACGGTATAGGTTTGAATAATTTGTTTTGTAGCTGCTTTTGAAGGGAAAAAAGACAGGTGAAAATTAGAATACCAAGGGTGTCTATTTAAGTCGATTATTTGATCTTCTCTGGATAATTCCCAGCCTTGCCCTGTATAGGTATCAAAGGCTAATGCTCGCCAAAAACCTGCGGCTTGTGAGCGCACTCGTAAGAGGATTTTTTTTTCTGTCATCTCTCCTCTTAGATTTTGGCTCATTTTACTATTAAAACCATAATAAGATGAATTATCTACACTGCCTGAACCTTCTCCTGTTTCGCCATCAATGAGATTATTTTTACCTTGTCCATTTTTATCATAACCCGGATTAACAATGCCTCTATTACCAGGAGTAAAACGCATATTTTCCATACCAGGAGGGGCTTTAACTGGAAACGTTTGTAATTGATAACCTTGATACCGTGGCATTATGGCAAAAATAAATAAACCTAAAGCTAAAATAATTAGGGTAAATTTACTTAAAGTTTTAGGGGATAAAAAGTAAGTATTAAAAATTTTTGTTAATTTATTTGGGTTTAAATTCTGGTTTCTTGTGTCTTCTTGAGCTGTAGTTAAATTTAAACGTGATCGATAATCTAAAATCATGGTGGGGATAGCTACTAATAAAAATAATATTAGCCAAGGGGTGAATGCTAATGTCTGAGATAAGGTAGCGGCTACTCCTATTAAAATTAAACCGATTACCATAGAGTATCCTAAATCTTTGCGTCTAGGTAAATCAAAACTATGTAAGACTTGTAATTGAATTAAAAATTCCGCTAAAACGAGACGATTATCAAATAAATTTTGTAATAAATTTCCTAAAAATAAAAATAAAGTTACTATCATGGCGATCGCCAAAATAAATTTGAGACTAATATTTTGATATTTTCGTCTGCGCCAACTAATCACAGCACCAACTATACTTAAAGGTATAGCCCAAAAACTATTGGTAGTCAAAGCCGCTACATCTGTAGCAACAATCCCAATAATTACTAATAGTTGTACTAAAATTCTTAAAACAATCGATTCTTCTGTGGTTGGTTTTGGTAAAGAGTTTAATCTTTGCCCTATTTTTGCTAATAAAGATAATTGTTTAACTTTTTCCATTATTTTTACTTAAAATTTTTTGTTATTCCCCGACTTTGAAACCATGTATCTTGCCGTATTGTATCAAAATAGTGAGACTACCATTAGAAAATTAAAATGGCGATCTCCTATTGGTCAAAAATGATTAAAGCAAATTATTTTTAACCCACATTCTAAAAGTTTTATTCTCAAAAACGAGTTTAAATTGACTGTTATTAGGTGCAAAAGAATCAAAAACAGAATCCTTAGTTAAAATAATAAAATCTAATCTAGGATTATCTAAAGATTCAACTTTAGTATTATTAAATTGATTTTTCATTCTTTTAATTTCTGATGGAGGTATAATTAAATTCCAAGAACTTAATACAGAAGTTTTATTGATTATTTCTTGTTGTTCTTTAGTATATTCTTCTATAGGTTTCAAAGTATATTGATTATTTGCTTGATACTTTGCTAAACCAAAAAAACTTATTGATTGTCGATTGGGTTGTGGAGTTACAGCCGGCATTACGTTGATATATTTAATAAAATCATTTTCATTTAAGTTAATTATCTTAGCTAATTTTATTAGTCTTGATTCTGATTGCTCATCTGATATGGTCGAGATAAATAGATCAGGAACATAAGAATTTGCTTTTTTAAAAGTTTGCCAATAGACTTGAACTTGATGATCAAAAGTTCCTAAAACTTTTAAATTGTTGTATTGAGGATTTTTTAATTCTGTGATCAAATCAGCGTAATCTTGGCGATAATAATTCCGATTAACACCCGGATAGAAGTCAGCTATCCGCATATGATTTGTTTGTAGAGTTCTATAATTAGCAATTACAAAAATCGACTTAAAACTTAGAATAATGATAATAGTATAAACTAACAAAATTAAAAATTTATTAAATTTATGATGAAATATTTTAAATTGATTATTTAATAGCCATTGTAAATCATTAAAAATCAAACAAAATGATAGAATCAGGGCATAGGAAGTTGCGGTATTTAGAATGATAGGACATTTATCTAATTGAATAGCTTGATGCGCAAGCAATATGGAAAATGGCATTGATATATAGCTACAAAATATAAGTATTATAGCTAATAAATTAATTGATAATGAATTTTTAAGCTGATATAATTTAGCTTTTTGAAATTTAATTAATAAAAAAAATATAAATAATTGTATAGTCAAAACTCCAAAAACTAGTAAATGGTATTGATCTAAACTTAAAAATTCAATTTCTTTTACTGTAAATTTTCCATATCTTGTTTTAATTTCAGAAGTTACTAAAATTTGTTGAAGAAGAAAAGGAATTAGACTAATAGCAAATGCGAATACAGCTAGTAATATTTTTAAAAAGATTTGATGAAATTGTTTGTTATTTGGTAATATATACACATAAACTAAACTAAAATAAATTATCTGTAATAAAATTACTGGTAAGCCAAAATAAGGACTTGATTGAAATAAAAAACCTGTAAAAATTCCCAACAAAGACCAAAATAATATAGATTTAATGATGAGCTCATGTTGATGTACAATAAGTATTGTTAATGTTAGAATTACCAGAAAAAGCACTTCAGAAACAAAAGGACGAGGAAATCTTTCATCCCATATACTAAAATTAGGAAGATTTATTTTGTCAAGAAAAGTATGGACATAATAACCACTGGTTAATAAAGAGGTAAGACTAAAAGCTAAA
>CAZWLZ010000290.1:0-4896 GCA_964634505.1 uncultured bacterium
CGATGCGTTAATGAAATTAGATTTACCTGCTGGGGTTGATATTGAAGTAAAACTTTAAGTAATATGTATCGAACCCATTTAGTATCTCTAAAAATTAGGATATTTTAATGGGTTCAAAAAACACAATAGTTAGATGAATCTTTATAAAGAAATAAAATTTTTTGTTCTGTGAATCAATGATAGATGGTTATTTTTCTATTTAGTTTCAAATCTTTCCTAGTTCTTTACTTTTGTTCATTAAACTAGAAATCATCAAGCCAAAATAACAATTATGGGATTCTAGTTAAAATTTATGAATAATAAAACATTACGCAAATTACACCGCAAAATTGCCCCAATTATCTTTTTACCTTTAATTTTCACTGCTTTTACTGGAGTCGGTTATCGAATTGCTAGAAGTTGGTTTCATGTTTCTGATGAAGTCGGTGAAATGTTTTTGTATATTCATCAAGGAGAATTTTTAGGAAAAGATTTACGAGTTTTTTATGTTCTTCTTAATGCTTTAGGATTGATAGCAATGTTAATTAGTGGAATTGTAATGACAGGAATTTTTCGAGCTCGTAAAAAAGTTGAAAATGAAGAATAATCGTATTTTATTTTATTTAATTTCCATTTTTTATGGTTCAGGAAATAAAGTTTTTTTTGCTAATCGATCAACATAATTGATCGCTCTATCGGTTATTTTAGTTAAATTCCATTGATCCAAATTTCATACTCGCTTATATCAATTTCATCATTCCAAATAATTCCGCATTGGTTAGATTTCGTCACCTCAAACCAACCTATAAGATTGGCGATCGCCTTGTTGTACATTGAGAGATTATCTAATAACTCCAGTGTTTTTTCAAGTAGGCTAATTAAACAACATTTTCCCTAGTTTTGGTGGTATTTAAACCCATTTTAATGGGTTTAAGTAAGTAAATATCCCGAACTTTATTTCAGAGAGATTACTGTGGATTTTAGTAAGAGATTTATTGTAGAAATTTAGGCAATTTCAAAAAAGTTTTTTTCTTCTGGGGAAGGGGATTTTTTTGACTATTTATATCCAATAAAATGCCAGAGGTATCAGTCGTAGAATTAATAGTTTTTAAAGGCTCAATTATAGAATCATTTTGTGATGGGATAAAAGGGAAATCAAGATTATGTTTTTGATCTAAATCAAAGGTAATTTCTTTTTCTTGATTATTTTCTATTAAATTAACATCTTCTAAATTTTCTATATTGATCGGATTTTCTTCATTTTCAATTAATTCTTTAATTTCAAAATCATTGACTTCAACTTCTTTGGAAGAGAGTAATTTTTTATGTAAATTATCTGTAACAGAAGTGTTATTATCTTCTTGAATAGTTGACCAAGGTTTAATTTTTTGTTGTTTGATATTAACTTTTCCTTCTAATATTTTTGCCAAATTTTCTGAAGAAGGAGCTTTTAAACACTGATCTAAAGCGGCTTTAAATTGTAAAGTATAATGTTGCTGTCTTTGTAATCTAATTTCTAATTCTTTATTCTGTTTTTCTACTTGTGATAAAGTCTGTTTTTGGTGAGCATAATTATCTTGTAATAAAGCCCATTCTCTTTCTAAACGAGCAACTTTTTCTTGAGCTGTGTGTAATTGTTGTGATAAACTTTCAATAAAAATTTGTTGATTTTGATAACCTTGATTAGCTTGATCTAATTTATGAGAAAGTTGACTAATTTCTATTTCATAATTATCTAATTCTTGTGTTTTTTGTTCAATTAAATCATCTGCACTATTACAAAGTCTTTGCTGAGTTTCTAATCTTTTATTTGTTTCTATCAAAGATGTTTCTAAATCAAGAATTTTAGTCTCTAATTGACGATTTTGTTCTCTAATTTTACAAGCGACACGATACCAGTTAACGTTTTCTAATAATTCTTGATTAATTTTAGGGATATTTTGTTCTAAACTATTTGATTGATTATTACTCTTCATATTAATTAATTAATATATTACTATTTGATTTTAAATTTATTTTCTCTTAAGATTAACATAACTTTTCTGATTGTTTTTAACTTAAAAATGAATTTTAGGTTATGAATTTCAGTTATTTTAGCAATATATTTTATTAAATCTAAACTGTCAGTTATTTGATAATGTCCATCAACAATTTACGTCACTCTTGGTTTTTACCGTTAGTTATTTTTTCTTTTTTGATAACTTTAGTAGTCACTTCTTGTAATTCAAATCAGATTCCTGTAGTTAGTGATTCGAGTAATTCTAAAGTTTTAAAGTTACTTTATTGGCAAAGTCCAACTATTTTAAATCCTCATCTTTCTTCTGGTTTTAAAGATTCTGAGGCTAGTAGAATTACTTTAGAACCTTTAGCAAGTTTTAACAATAAAGGAGACTTAATTCCTATTTTAGCTCAAGAGATACCAAGCATAGAAAATCAAGGTATTGCTAAAGATGGTTTATCGGTTACTTGGCGTTTAAAACAAGGAGTAAAATGGTCGGATGGTAAGCCTTTTACTGCTAAGGATGTGGTTTTTACTTATAAATTTATTAGTAATCCTAAAGTTGGTAGTGTTACGTCTGGAGATTATTCTTTAGTTAAAAATGTTGAAGCTATTGATGATTTTACGGTTAAGGTTACTTTTAAAAATGTTAATCCTTCTTGGTATGCGGTATTTGTGGGCGGTAGTGGTATGATTTTACCTGAGCATTTATATGTAGAATTTAATGGTAGTAATGCTAGACTTGCTCCTTATAATTTGTTGCCTATTGGTACTGGTGGTTATCAAGTGGTATCATTTAAACCGGGGGATTCGGTGATTTATGAACCTAATAGTTATTTTCGTAATCCAGAAAAATTAAATTTTGACCGCATTGAGTTAAAGGGCGGTGGTGATGCTGTATCGGCTGCTAGGGCAGTTTTACAAACTGGGGATGCGGATTATGCTTATAATTTACAAGTGGAATCTAATATTTTAGAGTCTTTGGAAAAGGAAGGAAAAGGCAAGATAATTAGTAATTTAGGTTCATTAAGTGAGCGAATTTTACTCAATCAAACTTCTCCTGTTAAGGAAACTTCTGAGGGTGAAAGATCGAGTTTAAAGCATCCTCATCCTTTTTTTTCTGATGTAAAAGTTCGTGAGGTTATTAGTTTGGCGATCGCCAAAGATACTATTGCAGAACAACTTTATACTAAAACGGGTAAGGCTACATCTAATGTTTTAGTTTCCCCTGCGGATTTTGTTTCCCCTAATACTAAGTCAAAATTTGATCTAAATAAGGCTAAAAAGTTATTAGATGAAGCTAATTGGAAAGATACTAATAAGGACGGCATAAGGGATAAAAATGGGGTAGAAATGAAAATAGTTTTTCAAACTTCGGTTAATCCTTTACGTCAAAAAACCCAACAAATTATTAAGCAAAGTTTAGCTTCTTTGGGCATTAGTGTAGAATTAAAAACTATTGATCCTAGTATCTTTTTTTCTAGTGATGCTGGTAATCCTGATACTATTGAACGTTTTTACGCTGATTTACAAATGTTTACAACTGGTAATTTAAGTCCAGACCCTACAGCTTACATGAAGACTTATACTTGTGATAATATTCCCCAAAAAAGTAATAATTGGACAGGTGAAAATTATTCTCGTTATTGTAATCCCGAATATGATCAATTATGGCAACAATCGACTGTCGAGTTAGACGCTTCTAAAAGAAAAGAACTATTTATTAAAATGAATGATTTATTAGTTAATAATTTTGTTGTTATTCCCCTAATTCATCGTGCTGATGTTGTGGCGATCGCCAATAATTTACAAGGAATGGAGTTAACTCCTTGGGATATGAATACTTGGAATATTGTGGATTGGAAAAAGTAGGAAGGTAATTGATAATAGGTAGGGTGTTGGGGTGTTGGGGTGTTGGGGAATAGGTTAATCTTGTAACAAAATTTTAAACTTTAATGTAACTAATCACAGTATTTTAAATAATAGAGATCTATTTTTATAAAAGGAAATTAAAACTATGTTAAACAAAATTCTTTATACCGATTCAGGTACAGGCCATACTCAAGAAATGCTTAAAATGTTAATGGATATGCCTATTTTTCAAAATAGTAATATTACCATATTACACGTTGTACCAGAACAAGTTACAGCTGAATCATTAACTAAAAAATGGGAAGAAGGAGGCAAAATACTCGCAGAAGTAATCACCAATGTGAAATTAGAACCTAGTAAAGTCTCTACCATTTTACGACAAGGTGATCCCAAAGATATAGTATGTAAAGTAGCGGAAGAAATAGACGCAGACTTAATTATCATGGGTTCGAGAGGATTAAAAAGATTAGAAGCAATTTTACAAAATTCCGTTAGTCAATATGTATTTCAATTAACAAGTCACCCCATGTTATTGGTTAAAGATGATATTTATATCAGAAAAATAAAAAAAGTAATGGTAGCTTTAGATAAATCAGAAACATCTGAAGATGCCCTTCAATTAGCTTTAACCATGATGCGAGATTATCCAGCAGCCGAATTAATTTTAGCTCGTATTAACCCTGATTTAAAATCCGATTTAGAATTATCTAAAGCTGAAATAGAAAGTAATCCCATTCTCCAACCCGCTATAAATAAAGCAAAAGCTATGGGAGTAAAATATCGCTGTATAGTGAAAGGGGGAAGACCTAGTGAACAAATTTGTAAATTAGTTGACGATAATACCATAGATTTGTTAATTTTAGGTTCACCCGATCGCCGTCCATCGATCGCCAAAAATTTAGTAGATTTAGACAGACTTTTAGGCACTTCTTTATCTGATTACGTTCGAGTTAATGCTAATTGTCCTGTGTTATTAGTCAGAAAATAATTAATAATAACACCGCCATAATAATTAGGATATTTTAGCCCCCCCCTAACCCCAGGGC
>CAZWLZ010000291.1:0-4895 GCA_964634505.1 uncultured bacterium
ATTGCATACATATGCTGTGCCACAATAATAGTCAAAGAACCTAGTAAAGCAAGGTTAACAGCTAACTGAGCGTGCCATGAAGTAGTTAAAATTTCATAAAGTCCTTTATGTCCGTCGCCAGTAAAAGGGCCTTTGTGATTTTCTAAAATTTCTTTCATGCTGTGACCAATACCCCAGTTTGTGCGGTACATATGACCAGCAATAATAAAGAGTACGGCGATCGCCAAGTGATGATGAGCGGTATCAGATAACCACAAACCTCCTGTTACAGGATTTAAGCCACCTTTAAAAGTTAAGAAGTCAGAATAAACTCCCCAATTTAAAGTAAAGAATGGTTTTAAACCTTCTGCAAAACTAGGATACAATTCAGCCATTTTAGCGGTATTGAATAATAATTCATGAGGTAAAGGAATATCTTTAGGAGCAACACCAGCATCTAATAACTTATTAATAGGTAAAGATACATGAATTTGGTGACCTGCCCAACCTAAAGAGCCTAAGCCTAATAAACCAGCTAAATGGTGATTCATCATAGATTCCACATTTTGGAACCATTCTAATTTTGGAGCGGCTTTATGGTAATGAAACCAACCAGCAAATAGCATTAAAGCTGCCATTACTAAACCACCAACAGCAGTTACATATAACTGATATTCGTTAGTAATACCAGATGCTCTCCATAATTGGAATAAGCCTGATGTGATTTGGATACCGTGGAATCCGCCACCTACATCAGCGTTAAGAATATCTTGACCTACAATAGGCCATACTACTTGAGCACTTGGTTTAATATGAATGGGATCAATTAACCAAGACTCATAATTAGAAAAGCGGGCGCCATGGAAATACATTCCACTTAACCAAACAAATACTACTGCTAAGTGACCAAAATGAGCGCTGAAGATTTTACGGGAAATATCTTCTAAATCGCTGGTTTGACTATCGAAATCGTGTGCATCGGCGTGGAGATTCCAAATCCAAGTGGTGGTTTTTGGACCTCTAGCTAAAGTGCGATCAAAGTGACCAGGTTTGCCCCATTTTTCAAAGGAGGTTGGTACTGGATCTTTATCTACGATTATTCTAGCTTTCGCCTCTTTTTTGGGAGGGCTTACTGTCATTGGGTATCCTCTCTCGACAATAACTTTAACTACATTTAATTGATTGTTCAGTTAAATCTAGGAAATGACAATGTTTTAATTTAGTCTTTTCTTTGATCCAATCTGATGTGCCTATTTCATTTAATTTGATTTAGACAACTTCATTACTCAAGATGATAAAGGTATTTATGTCACTTTGTGGAATTTGCTTAACAATATTTAAAATTTGCTTAACATTTGATTATTAAAGGTTTTAACGTATCTTTTGTGGCTTAATGTCAAGTAAATGTAATTTTTCTTTACATTTTGTTATTAAGTATTGTAAAAAGTACAAAGTATAGCTGTTGTCAAGTGGTTTAGGACGAAAACCAGGAGTTATAACCCCTTGTCTGAAATATTTCTGTGTTTTAACTAATCTGTCGATTGCTATATTCGGTATGAAACAAAAAGTCTTAATTTAAGTATCGGATTTTTTTATATTGGTTAAAAATATTTAAATTTGGCATGACAAATGTATTATTTTTATATTTAAGAAATATAAAGAGTAATAATAATTTTGAGATAAAATAAATAAAAAATTTGAAAAAAGAATAATTTTGAAAAAAAATTTAGTCAATAATCATTGGTTAGAATCAGAAACTTTTAATGCTTGGCTTTTTCTTACGCCTGCTTTAATTTTACTTAGTCTTTTTTTATTTTTACCTATTATTTACTTATGTTATTTAAGTTTTACTGATGGGGGATTAATTAGTAATAAGTGGATAGGATTAAGAAATTATCAAAGATTATTGGCTGATACAGATTTTCGACAAGTAATTTTTAATACCATATATTTCTCTGTTGCCACAGTTATTCCTAGTTTAGTGATACCCTTAGTTTTAGCTGTTTTATTAAATCAAAAATTACCTTTCAGGGGTTTATTACGCACTGGTTATTTTATTCCTTCTGTTACTTCTTTGGTGGCTGTAGGCTTAGGTTTTCGGTGGTTATTTCAAAATAATGGCCCCATTAATAATTTTTTAATAAGTATTGATTTAAAGACTATACCTTGGTTAAATAATACGTTTTGGGCAATGATAGTCTTAATTATTCTCAGTATTTGGAAACAAATAGGCTTTAATATGGTAGTTTTTTTAGCAGGATTACAGGCTATTCCTCAATCTCATTATGAAGCGGCAGAGTTAGATGGGGCAAATTACTGGGCAAAATTTATATATATTACTTTACCCGGTTTAATTCCAACTTTAATTTTTGTGACGGTAACTACTTCTATTTTTACCTTGAGAAGTTTTGAACAAGTTTATATTATCACAGGAGGAGGCCCTTCTAATTCAACTAATTTGTTGGTGTATTATATTTATACTCTGGCTTTTAGTCAATTTGATTTTGGTTATGCGGCGGCAGCTACCACTTTACTTTTAATAATTGCTTTAATTTTAGTTTATTTTCAATTAAAGACTTGGCAAAATGATTCTTGATTATAATTTTTTAAGATAGTTTTAGTAATATTAAGTTCCTATTAAATTTGATAATTTTATTTATGGAGAATAGTTAAATCTAAGATTGGTTTTTTGGTTAAACAATGCCAATGACAAGCGAATAAATCTGGATGTTGATTCTTAATAGAGGCGATCGCCGGAGTAGCTGGAAAAGGCCAGAGGCGATCGAAAATTATTTCGTTTTCAAATATTTTAAATTGCAATAAATACACCGCTGGAGTAGCCTTAATTGATTCCAATAATTGATAGCCCAAACTATAGAGAGATTGCCTAATTTTATCAGAAAAATCAATAGGTTGTTCATAAGAATTAGGAATCTCACCTTCTCCGATTACCTCTCCATAAATAACGCCTTTGTGTGTTAAAACCATAGGTAACCACAAATCACCCAAGAAATTATGATCTGTAGCTATATTATAATGAAAATGTTTTTTTACCCATTCTCTTCTACTTTCAATATCAATACATAACTTAAAAATATTTTGGGACGAAAATTGAATTTTATCAGGCAATTGTATCGTTAAAGGACAATAAATTAAATCTGAACTTTCCTCATTAAGTATCAAAGAATTTGACCATAAATCCGTACCCCCAATAATATTAATTTCTGTAGATGAATCATCATTATTGATAGTTTTGATTAATGCCTTTGCCATTTTAATTGCTACTGGACAAGTGGGACTAATTTTACCTTCTTTTACTTCTGCATTTACAATAATTAAAACTGAAGACATTTTTTAATAGCTAATTTAGATTTTAGTTTAATTTTATTTTTTATTTATAACAATGTAAATTTTATTAAAACTTATTTTATTTCAAAAAAATATAACACAAAGCCGTCATAAATGAAGTGTTTTTTACTACAAATTTTAAGACATTATCAAAAATAATTTAGAATATTAATCTAAAATAAATTAACAAGATTTTTCTTTTTAATATTTATTGAGAGAATTTTTAATTGATCAATAATTGTATTGATATTTCAATTTATGTTTATTTTAAGTAGTAATTAATTATTAAAAATTTTTTATGAATAATTTTAGTAGTTTTCTAATTAGTATTATTTTAGCTGCCTTTTTAATCATATTTAGTATTTTTTCTATTCAAAATATTACTTTAGTTTCTTTAAAGTTTTTTATTTTTCAGTCAATAAATTTCCCAATTGGAATTATTTTATCTCTAACTTTTAGTATGGGAATTTTATTAGGAAATATCTTACCTTTTTTATTTTTTTCTGGTACTAAATCATCAGAAAAATCTAAGAAAAAAAAACCCACTAAAATATCTCAAGAAGAAAATGATCCTCTTTTTGATTGGGATTAATATTTTTATTTTTATTTCGTTAAAATAGTATTTGAAATTTAAAGCATAGAGAAGAAATGGCAAAATATTTTTTAATTGAATCAAGAAGTCCTTTTGATTCTACTGAAGTGAATAATAATTATTTATTAGCACGAGATTTAGCTACTGCTGGAAATGAAACTACTTTATTTTTGGTCGAAAATGGGGTATTTGCTTTAAGAAAAATAGCTCAGAATTGTAATTTAGAAAAATTAGAACAAGTTAATTTATTAGCTGATGATTTTTCTTTGAGAGAAAGAGGCATTGAAGCACAAGAATTAATTTCTAATGTCAATGTAGCCTCTATTGATGCTGTAGTTATGGCTATGGCAGAAGGACAAAAAACTATTTGGTTATAAATATTTATTAGACATTATGAGTCAAAAAACTTTAACTTTTTCCTTAATGGATGCACCTTTTGAACAAGCTCGAACTACCACCGTTTTGCGTATTATTGATTTGGCGATCGCCAAAGGATATAATGTCAATGTGTTTGCCTATGAAGGTGCGGTATCTTTACCTTTTTCCCAACAAAAACCTCATGCGAATTCCGTTCATGGGCGAGATATAGACGAGGAAGATCATCCTTTAACTAAAGATTGGATTGCATCTTTAATGGTAAAAGCAAAAAAAAATGGATGTAAATTAGATTGGATTAATTGCGGACTTTGTGAAGATGAAAGGGGCGTAAATCCACCGATTGAAGGTTGTAGAATAGTTACACCTAACGATCTTTTACAATGGGCGATTAATTCCGATGGTACTTTAATTATTGGCACAAAATAGAACAATTATAAAAATAAGAATATGAAGGCTTTACAAGTAATACAAACTGCCTATCGTTGTACAATTGAAGAACAAGATGATCCTATTATTTGGATAGCTCAAGTTTTAAAATTAAATGGTTGTGATGCAGACATTTTATTAAGAGGAAATGCTGTTAATTACGCCATTAAAG
>CAZWLZ010000292.1:0-4891 GCA_964634505.1 uncultured bacterium
GGATACTGCTACTAAAAAATGTAATTCAACTTTTTTGCGTCATGCTAATAGTATTTTAGCATTAGCCATAACTCCCGATGTGAATATTCGAGAAAGTGGTGGCTTAGATGGTATTAGGGTATGGAATTTAGTCACGAAACGCCCTCTTTATACTTTAGCGGGGGTTGGTAATTCTAGTTATGGTTTGGCTATTCATCCTAATGGTTATTTGTTAGCTAGTGGCGATGCTATGGGGAATATACAATTATGGAATATTCGCACAGGAAAGTTAGTGTCTCAATTTTCTGCCCATAAACAAACAATTACGGGATTAGTTTTTACTCCCGATGGCAAAAGTTTAATTAGTAGTGCGAAAGAAAATACGGTTAAAATTTGGGATGTGAATACTCGCAAATTATCCAAAGAATTAAAAGGGCATCAAGATATGGTTCTGGCGATCGCCTTGAATAAAAGTGGTACAAAGTTGGCTAGTGGAGGCAAAGACGGACTTAAATTTTGGGATTTATCTCTTAATGATTCTTTAATTGGTAGTCAAAATACCAATGATTGGATAAAATCTTTAGCATTTAGTCCGGATGGAAATACTTTGGCGATGGGGTTATATAACAATGAAATTCAAATTTTACCAACTCCTTAAATTAAGTAACGATTGACAATTGACATAAGGACAATTGATAATTAATAGTGTTTGATTAACTGTAATTGGTTCATTAATTATATTCAGTAATTTTAGATTAAATAAAAGAGTTAAAGTAATTGATCAAAAAATTTTTAGTTATATTTATCATCATAACTTGCAGTTTAATCCTCAGTTCTCAATTGGCGATCGCCTTAAATAAAAGAGATTCTCCGGTGTTATTAACGCAAGTTGATACAGTGACAGATAATTTTAAAGTGGGGGAAGAAATGTACTTAGAAACTTGTGCAAAATGTCATATTGCTATTCCCCCTGCTGTTTTACCAGTAGAAACTTGGAAAAAGATTTTAGAAAAACCTCTTGATCATTATGGGGTATCAGTAGAGGGAATGAATAGATTAACTCAGGTATTAATTTGGAATTATGTGAGTAATTATTCTCGTAATTTGATTAAAGATGAAATTCAGCCTGAATTTATCGCCCAATCCCGTTATTTTAAAGCACTTCATCCCAAAGTAGAGTTACCAAACCCTGTAACTCATCGTAGTTGTATTGTCTGTCATGTTAATGCTAATAAATTTGACTATCGCACAATTAATAACTGAGGTATTCGGTGTTAAGTTTTAAGAAGGTGTTAGGCATTAGGTGTTAGGTTTTAGGTGTCTTAAGAAGCTGTTATTTGCCAGTTATAAAATTACTTCAAAACAAAAAACCTAGATTTATAAAAAATTAGTATTTAACCTAATACCTATTATCCCTTGCCCTTTGCCCATTACCTAAAAATTAGCCAACTTCAAAAGCAATACCTTCTTCAATAAAATTAGGAAAATTTTGTAAAATACTTTGTCTTTCACCTTCGCCTACAAAAAGATATGTACCTGGTGCGTTACTATTTTGAAAGCGATAAAAAGATGTACCTTGATTACTTCCAGCCGCATAAACATAAAAAGCCTTACCTTCTTCAATAAAATTAGGGAAATTTTGTAGAATACTTTGTCTTTCACTTTCTCCAGCGTATAAATAAGTACCGGGTACGTTACTATTTTGGAAACGGTAAAAAGAAATTAAATCATCTCCAGCCGTTACAGCAACATTAAAAGCCTTACCTTCTTCCACAAAATTAGGAAAATTCTGACGAATATTTTCACTTTCTCCTTCTCCTGAAAATAAATAAGTGCCTATTTTATCTTGATTTTGAAAACGATAAATAGGAGTATTGAGTAAACTGTCTCCATTATTACCCCCATTATCGCTAGGAGTAATTGAAAGATTTAAACTACTAACTTGCGATTCACCTAATAAAGTAGTGGCATTAATTACGATTTCAACTGTCCCTCCTGATGTAGTGGGAAGGTAATCTAATTGTAATTGATTATTATTGATAGTCACATTAACTAAATCAGGGCGGGAATTACTAGCAATATTAAAAGTTAAATCTGCACTTTGATTTACGGTTATATTTTGATATAAAACAAATTCCTCTGGTTTTCCTTGTAATACGGGATTAGCGGGATCGATTTTTAAAGGAATTGAATCAAAAATAGGGGTAAAACTACTAAAATTAAAAATAGGTATTTTGCCGATCGCCTCTATAGTTGCCAAATCTTGAGTAGCTAAAGTTTGACCAAAAACAGTAAAACCGCCGTTTTGATTATTCAGATTACTAGAATTATCACCGAGATTAAAAAACCATTGATTCGTGGCACTATTGGGATCAGTTCCTACTTTTGCCATAGCGATCGTACCTTTAATATTAGAACGATTTAAGCTAAATTCATTCACCACAGGCTGATTAATCGGAACTTGCCCAAATTGACCATTTTCAAAGGTATATCCTCCCCCTTGCACCACAAAATTAGAAACAGAACGATGAATAAAACTATTAACATATTCACCACTATTAACATAAGTAAGAAAATTTTGGACAGTTAAAGGTGCACCTTGATTAGCTTGATCAAAAAGAACAACATTGGTAGTACCATTAGTGCCTATATTGGTATCGTATAGCACAAAAGTAGCAATTTTTCCCGTTGTATAAGGATCATCGAAATAATCAAATAAATTGAGAATTGTATCGTTAGAATTAGGATTAGCAGAAAGATTAGGAAGAGGTTGTTTAATCAGAGAAATAGAATCGTTTATATACATTTTGATAGGGTTTAATTGTCAATAAAATTTGAGAAAAATAAAATTTTGTGATCATAAAAGTTATTTAAAACTAACTTTTCGGGCTAACCAATTTGTCACTTTTAGAGGCACATTTTTTTTAACCCAACGCCAAGCAATAATTTTAAAAAGGGGTTTTGAGAATAAAGCAATCCATTTTAATAATTTATTAGCCGAACGTTGAGGAACTTTTTTATTAATAATATTAATTGAGCCAACATCATAAAGACAATCTATTATTAGCTTAATTGTCGCTTCTTCTTGGGCTGCCAAGTTTTCTACCAACAACAATACATCACGCATTCTTTCTTGTTGAAAACGCTCTTCTTTTGAGATGGTTTCTGTAACTGCTAAAACTTTTCTTTCTTCTTTTTGATAAGTCAACATTGTTTCAGTTATCAATTTTTAATTATCAAATATCAACTATTAACTTTTAATTTTCAATTATTTAAGCTAATTTATGTTACCAATTCAAGTAAGCTAATTTTTTGCTCGTTTCTTGGATTTGGGGAATATTTTGAATCAATTGTCCACAACTATCCCATTTTCCTGAAATTAAACTATTTTTGGAGCTTGAATCGATATTAACGCTACTGCTATAATGTCCGCATTGTATTTGTAAAGATTCTAAATCAAGTTTTAGATTAATTTGGGGATTTTGTTGTAGTAAATTTTGAATGCTTTTGATATTAGCACTTGAAGTTGTAACACAAGGAATACCCATAGATAAACAATTGCCTAAAAATATTTCAGCAAAACTTTCACCTACGATCGCCTCTATTCCCCAACGAGCAATGGCTTGGGGAGCATGTTCACGACTCGAGCCACAACCGAAATTAGCATTAACTACTAAAATTTTTGCTCCTTGATATTGAGGTTGATCAAAAGGATGTTTTCCTTCTGAAGAAGCACGATCATCAGCAAAAACTTCTTTTCCTAAACCTTCAAAGGTAACACAACGTAAAAAACGAGCTGGAATAATACGATCTGTATCAATATCATTCCCCACTAAAGGAATACCCGAACCAGTAATTAATTTTCGTTCACTCATCTTTATTTTTTTTCACTAATAAGTTAGTTTGTCAGTAATTTTGATCTTTGTTAATCAATGACCAAATTTTTTTTTAATAAAAATTAGAAGCTATCAATACAAAAATGAAATATTCTCATCAGTATAATAATTTAACAACTTTTGTAATAAATTTTTAAAAATTTGATCAATTATTAATTAAATTACCCCTCTAATTTCTTCCACAACTCCATCTTTAACGATAACTTCTACATTTAATTTCTCAACAATGTTATCGCCTTTTTTTACTTCAAAAAAACTTTCCATTTGGGCTTGTACAACTTCTTGTCCTAATTCTAACAGTTGTATTTGTTGCATTTGTTGTAAAAATTGATTTTTCTTTTGCAACATTTCGTTTTTTTTCTGATTTATTTGCATTTGAACATTATCAACTTGTTGGGCAGCTTGAATACTTCCTTGTTTTTTTATTTCGGCGATCGCCATTTGTCCTTGTTGATCTAATTGTTGCATTTGTTGATCAATTTGATTAATTTGTAACTGTAGCTGTTGTTGTGCTTCTTCTTGCCAAGCGGTAGTTACGATTACTTTAAGATTTACTGGTCTTTTTAAGATTAAACCTGATTGCATTTGTTCGAGCATAAAAATAAATTTAGTTTAATTTTGAAATTGTTTAATAAACATCTTGTTAATAATATCTTGATCGGGTTATTTTCTCAAAATAATTTAATTATTTCATCTAATTCTCATAATTATTAGCCTAAAGGTTATTAAACAGTACTTGGTAAAGAAACATATGTAAAGAAGTATGTTTTAGTTGATGATAGAGATAATCATCATTTAGCAAAAATCGCCTCATTGTCTAACAAGATTACTTAAAATTTAGTCATTAAACTAACCATTTCTAAGGCATTCATAGCATAACCCCAACCATGATTATTTTTAATTCCCGCCCTTTCTAAAGCCTGTTGCATCGTATTAGTAGTTAAAATACCAAAAATGACAGGAATACCAGTCTGAAAAGCAGTATTAGCAATTCCCTTCGCCACTTCATTGGCCAC
>CAZWLZ010000293.1:0-4858 GCA_964634505.1 uncultured bacterium
ACCTTATGAAATAAGTGTTAGAGTTGATTTTTCATAATTTACTATAATACAGACTAGATAATGATTTCAGATAAGATACCAAATGGGTTCTATAATTTTGGCAAGAAGTGTATTATTTAAAGGGGTTTTCAACCCCTTATTTTTTTGCTAATTAAGCATTAACTAAAACTTTATCTTCAGTTTTACCTTTTTTAGCAGTTTTTTCTCTCAATGCAGTTAAAAGAGAGTCAACATTAGTTTTGGCATCACCAAAAAGCATTCTGGTATTTTCTTTGTAGAATAAAGGATTATCAACTCCAGCGTAACCAGTAGCTAAACTACGTTTCATTACAATAGAAGTTTCTGCTTTCCATACTTCTAAAACTGGCATTCCGGCGATCGGGCTATTAGGGTCTTCCATGGCGCTAGGATTAACGGTATCATTAGCCCCAATTACTAAGACTACGTCAGTTTCAGGGAAATCTTCATTAATTTCGTCCATTTCTAACACGATGTCATAAGGTACGTTAGCTTCTGCTAATAATACATTCATGTGACCGGGTAAACGTCCAGCTACAGGGTGAATACCAAAACGAACATTAACTTTACGATTGCGTAAAATTTTAGTAATTTCCGAAACTCCATGTTGAGCCTGAGCTACAGCCATTCCATAACCCGGAGTAATGATTACGCTTTTGGCATTAACTAATAAATCAGCAACTTCATCAATATTAGTAGCAACCGCTTCGCCTACTTCTTGAGTTGTGCTAGAAGAAGTAGTTTTTGAGCCACTTCCTTCGCCAAAACCGCCTAGAATTACGCTAATAAAAGAGCGATTCATCGCTTTACACATGATATAACTTAGAATTGCACCGCTACTACCAACTAAAGCACCAGTAATAATCAGTAAATCATTGCTAAGCATAAAACCAGCAGCAGCAGCAGCCCAACCAGAATAACTGTTAAGCATAGAGATAACTACAGGCATATCCGCACCACCGATGGCCGCTACTAGGTGAATACCTAATAAACAAGCGATTCCTGTCATAATTAATAAGGGTTGTAAGCCATTTTCAGTGGTCATAAAAGCATAACCAAAGTAAATAGTTGCAACTAACATCCCTATATTAAGAAAGTGTCTAGCTGGTAACATTAAAGGTTTTGAGCTGATAATCGCCCGTAATTTACCAAAAGCGATAATCGAGCCAGTAAAAGTTACTGCACCAATAAAGACACCGATATAGATTTCGATTTGATGGATTACTTCTTCTGAACCAATTAACCCTGATTCTGGTTGTAAATAGTTCCCAACTCCCACTAAAACAGCGGCTAAACCGACGAAACTATGTAAAATAGCCACCAACTCAGGCATGGAAGTCATCGCCACACGAGAGGCTAAAATTGAACCAATAATCACAGCTGGAATAATTGCCCCAATTAAAGTAGTGTAATTAGTAACAGCTGGATTTAACGCCGTAGCTAAAAAGGCGATCGCCATTCCAGCGATGCCATAAATATTACCTTTTTGGGCAGTTTCTTGATTGGATAAACCAGCAAGACTCAGAATAAATAAGGCACTAGCCCCGATATAGGCAACCGTAATTAAATTGTTTGTCATGTTTTTTAAATTATTAGTAATGATCAATTAAGAAAAATTGATCTTTAGTTATTTAAGTGTATTCAAATTTCTTCTAAAAGTAACAAAAATTTTTTAAACCATTTTCTTATACCCTAAAAATCAATTATTTCGGTGGCGATCGTTAATTCAATTCATAATACTAGAGATACTAGAATATTGTTTGTAAAATTTAATTCACATTGACAATTACATAATTATTACAATTCAAGGCTTTTCAAAATCCTTTTAGTAAGATTTTTCACCTATCCTATAAACCGATAGGGACGTTAAACCTTCGTTAATTCTCTATCTACTGCCCCAAGATCATCGATAAATATTGCTCCCCTTCTAATTAAATCTCGTTTTAATGACTCAGTTATTCCTCCATTATTGTTAAATGTTGCCCCCTTGACAATAGCATGATCAAAAATTGCATCAATTAAGTTAGCATTGTCTAAATTTGCATCTGTTAAGTTACTGCCGCTTAAATCCGCACCCATTAAATTAGCACGATATAAAAAAGCATTTTCAAGCCTTGCAAAACTTAAATCTTGACCGTGAATATCTCGATTTTCCAAACGATGATTGACAATTTAGTGAACTACACGCCATTTATTATCCAGTTGAGTTTTTTCATTAATTTTAGCCCCAGTCAAGTCAGCCTCATTCAAGTTAACCCCATTCAAGTTAGCCCCATTCAAGTTAGCCCCAGTCAATTTAATCGCCCTCAAGTCAGCCCCATTCAAGTGAGCCTCATTCAAGTGAGCCCCATTCAAGTTAGCCCCATTCAAGTTAGCCTCATTCAAGTGAGCCCCATTCAAGTGAGCCCCATTCAAGTTAGCCTGAATCAAGTAAGCCTCATTCAAGTTAGCCCCAGTCAAGTTAGCCCATCTCAAGTTAGCCTCAGTCAAGTTAGCGCCACTCAAGTTAGCGCCACTCAAGTTAGCGCCACTCAAGTTAGCGCCACTCAAGTCAGCCTTACTTAAGTTAGCCCCATTCAAGTTAGCCCCAGTCAAGTTAGCCTCAGTCAAGTCAGCCTCAGTCAAGTTAGCCCCATTCAAGTTAGCCCATCTCAAGTCAGCCCCAGTCAAGTTAGCCCTATTCAAGTCAGCCCCACTCAAGTCAGCCCTACTTAAGTAAGCTCCTCTCAAGTCAGCTCTTATCAAGTTAGCCCTATTCAAGTCAGCCCCACTCAAGTCAGCCCTACTTAAGTAAGCTCCTCTCAAGTCAGCTCTTATCAAGTTAGCCCTATTCAAGTCAGCCCCACTCAAGTCAGCCCTACTTAAGTTAGCTCCTCTCAAGTTAGCTCCTCTCAAGTTAGCTCCTCTCAAGTTTTTCTGATCAGCTTTACCCTCTCGAATATCTCGAATTAGTTCAGCCTTTTGAATAACTTCTTTATCTTCAATAAACTCAGCTTTCTTAACTTTGATTTCTGGCATATCATCAGGTTTTAATCGGTTGAGTAATTCTTCTAATTTTCCTTCTGCTTGTAAATCTGCCAATGTTTGTAAATCTTCTATATCACCATCTAAGATAAACTTGGTACTTCCTTCTGCTGTAAATTGTAAAGTTATACTAAATTTTTCACTTCCCTTGCGTTTTTTAACTGCATCTAAAATAAGCTGTAAATATTGTTGAGCTTGTTCTGGGCTTATATCTTCTTCTATGGTTAAATTAAAAGGTCTTTTGTTTTTTTTTTGTTCTTCACTAATATAGTTATTTATTGTCACCTCTTTATTGCTGTAAAAATTATTAACACCAGTAAGTGCATGATTATGGTTATTAGTTTGATCATTGCCAATATTGTTACCAATCCCTTGATGTGTTTGTTCAATTTCTGTCATTTGCTTCCTCATTCTCTCCAGCTGAAAACAATAATCCTTGAGTGGGTATCACCTTATAATAATAATTTAACAAACGTTTAAATATCATATTTTTTTAATTTAGATTAAGTTGTAGTTTTGAAATAAATTAAACGAGACTAGAATATTTTGTTTAAAACAGGACAAAATTTTTGTCAAAAAAGTTATTTGTTGTTTTGTCAATAATTATGATTTTCAATCAATCATAAACCATGTTTTAAGATTAGGTCATTAAAATGGTAGATATTTAATTATTAATACAGAATTGGCGATCGTCAATTCTAGTATATTGAAATAATTTATTCGTCATCACTAATACAATAATGATTACAAAGCGTTGTCATTTAAGAAAAAACAAAAATTATTTGATTCATTCTGTCGATTAAGCAATATTAAAAGATCAAAGTGTCATTTATTAAAACTAAAATAGCTGTAAACTTAAAATAATAAGCAAAATGCTTATAATATTTATAAATAAAAACAAAAAAAATGAGCAGAGGAAAACGCACCGAATATCCTAAAATCAAAGTAAATTTACTCAGAGAAGGGCTAGTTGAGTCAACTCATCAAGTAGAAGCCGTAGTATCCGATGAACATGGTAGAATTTTATCGGTAGCAGGTAGCACAGAAACTACTACCTTTATGCGCTCGGCTTTAAAACCTTTTCAAGCCTTAGCTGTTACAACTACTGGTGTGATTGAACGTTTCGGTTTAACAGACAAAGATTTAGCCATTATTTGTAGTTCCCATCAAGGAAATATTCAACAAGCTAGACAAGTTTTTAACATTTTGTGGCGTGCCGATATAGAAACCAATGCCTTAAAATGCCCTACTCCTTTAGGCAAAGATAGCCCTTTACAAAATAATTGTTCAGGAAAACACGCCGGAATGTTAGCTGTTTGTAAACAAAGAAATTGGCCTTTAGATACTTATTTACACCGAAGTAATCCCGTCCAAAAATTAATTATTAAACAAATTGGCGAATTATTAGGGATGCCGGGAGACGAATTTATTGAAGCAAAAGATGATTGTGGCGCCCCTACTTATTCCATGCAATTAGGGCAAATGGCTTGTTTATATGCAAAATTAGCCTCTGGTAGTCATTTTGATTTAGAGCGTATTGTTCGTGCTATGACTCATTATCCAGCTATGGTGGCAGGAGAAGGTCATTTTGATACAGAATTGATGAATTTAACAGAAAGTAGATTAGTCAGTAAATCTGGTGCGGAGGGAATTTTATGTATTGGGAATATTGATTTAGAGATGGGTTTAGCCATTAAAGTAATTGATGGTGCGAAACGGGCAAAATATTCTTCTGCTTTAAGAATGTTAAGGCAAATGGGTTAGATTAGTCAGTAAATCTGGTGCGGAGGGAATTTTATGTATTGGGAATATTGAT
>CAZWLZ010000294.1:0-4847 GCA_964634505.1 uncultured bacterium
CACCAGTCTCATTTCTGGTAGATATTCAAAGCCCTATTGGTGAGACGAATGTTAATATAACAAATACTCTTTATGTTCTTAGGGATAAAATACCTACACCCCTAACACCCAATAGTAATGGTGGATTTATTTGTACTACCCAAGGAAGCGGCACTCCTTATCAGGCCATTAGTCGAGCTCGAAGCCCTTCATCTTCTGGTGTTATTACTCAATGTCAGGGTGATACTGTCGGGCTGACCAATCAAGGCAACACTCCTTTTACAGCCTATCTTAGCGCTCAAATCATTCCTAGTTATCAACAAGATCCCAATCAATTACCACCTTTTTTACCCCGCCAAGCATTTACGGTCAATCCTGGCGAAAATCCAGGTCTTTTGCCAGCTAGTCCCTCTGCTTCCACTCCTGAACCTAATTCCTTATTTAGTTTACTAACTCTCGGTTCTATGGGATTATTACGCTATTTCTACAAGCAAAAAACTAAGATATAAAAGCATAGCAGTCGTCAAGATGCTTAGGATGTTGGCAAGGGAGTTAAACCTCTTGCTGAAAAGATTAAAATGTGTTAGCTAATCTGTCTGTTGCTATAAGTAATGTTACGCCAATTTAGATAGTAAATTATTTGTGCTAT
This sequence comes from uncultured bacterium, assembly GCA_964634505.1. Lineage (GTDB taxonomy): Bacteria > Cyanobacteriota > Cyanobacteriia > Cyanobacteriales > Cyanobacteriaceae > CAZWLZ01. The sequence continues at coordinate 629 of CAZWLZ010000294.1, forward strand.
CTCTTATGCACAATTTTAAAGACAAGTTAAAATAATTATATGTTAACTTGTCTTTAATAATAAAAATTCACGATTCAAAAATATGGAATATAGAAGATTTGGACGTACAAATTTACAAATGCCCGTATTTTCTTGCGGGGGAATGCGTTATCAATATAAATGGCAAGATGTCCCATTATCAGAAATTCCTAAGGAAAATCAAAGTAATATAGAAGCTACAATTAGAAGAAGTATTGAATTAGGAATTAATCATCTTGAAACTGCCCGATATTATGGCACTTCAGAAATGCAACTAGGGGAAATTTTACCTCAATTTGACAGAGAAAAATTAATCATTCAAACAAAAATTCCACCTCACGAAAATCCAGCCAAATTTAGAGAAGATTTTGAAAAATCCTTAAACTATTTAAAGTTAGATTATGTTGATTTGTGTGGTATTCATGGTATTAATAATTTAGAAATATTCGATCAAACATTTAAAGAGAATGGTTGTTTAAATGTAGCAAAACAGCTACAAAAAGAGGGTAAAATTAGGTATCTTGGATTTTCTACTCATGCACCAACTAATAATATTATTGAGGCCATTAACACGGGTGAATTTGATTATGTTAATCTTCATTGGTATTGGATATATCAAAAAAATTGGGCGGCCATTGAAGCGGCAACAAGGCAAGATATGGGTGTTTTTATCATTAGTCCATCAAATAAGGGAGGGATGTTATATAAACCTTCAGAAAAGCTAGTAAAATTATGTCATCCTCTTAGTCCATTGGTATTTAATGATTTATTTTGTTTATCTCATCCTCAGATTCATACTTTAAGTATTGGTGTTGATAAACCCTCAGATTTTGATGAACATTTAAAAACTCTTAATTTATTAGATAAGGCTGATCAAATTTTGCCTGAAATTATTGAAAGATTAGAAACTGAAGCTATTAATATTTTAGGAAAAAATTGGTTTGAAAATTGGCATAAAAACTTGCCTTCTTACGAAGATACTCCTAATAATATTAATATGCAAACTATACTCTGGTTAAGGAATTTAGCTATTGCTTATGATTTAATTGAATACGGAAAAATGCGTTATAACTTATTAGGAAATGCTGATCATTGGTTTCCGGGTAATAGGGCAAATGATGTAAAAAATTATGACCTTACAGAATGTTTAAAAAATAGTTCTTTCTCTAAGGAAATCCCAGAATATTTAGCAGAAGCTGATCTTTTATTAGGAGGAGAAGCGGTTAAAAGATTGTCTCAAAGTGATTAAAACTTAGAAATAGGTAATAGGTAATGGATAATAGGTAATAGGTAATAGGTAATAGGTAATAAGGATTAACCTTATATTTCATTAATTAGCTTTTAAGCTAACCCCTAACACCTTCTTAGAAAACCTAACCCCTAAAGCCTAAAACCTTTTCTTCTGCATAACATCAGTTAAGTGATAACAGTAGGTTTATCTCTGTTGGTATATTTTTTTATTTCGGCGATCGCCTCAGCAATACCGATTAAATCACCCAAAGCCTCTTGAGTATCTCGATCTTGTTTATTAATATCCGCCTCATAACTCTCAATATACACCCTTAAAGTTGCTCCTTGAGTACCCGTACCTGAGAGACGAAATACAATGCGTGAACCGTCAGTAAAGCCAATTCTAATGCCTTGTTGTTCAGTGATACTACCATCAATAGGATCAGTATAACTAAAATCATCGGCATATTTTACTTCATAATCACCATATTTTTTACCCTTAAGTTGAGCAAAAGAATTACGCAAATTATTGATTAAAATAGTTGCCCCTTCAGTCTCCACACCTTCATAATCATGGCGAGAATAAAAATTACGTCCGTATTCTTGCCAATGTGATCGCACAATTTGTTCAACGGATTCACCACGGACCGCTATAATATTCAACCAAAATAAAACTGCCCAAAGTCCGTCCTTTTCTCGAACATGATTGGAACTTGTGCCGAAACTTTCTTCTCCGCAAATAGTAGCTTGATTCGCATCTAAGAGATTACCAAAAAATTTCCAACCCGTAGGAGTTTCATAACAATTAATGCCCAATTTTTGAGCAACCTTATCCACAGCTTCACTGGTAGGCATTGATCTTGCAACCCCAGTTAAACCATCTTTATAGGCTGGAATTAAATGAGCATTAGCGGTTAAAATGGCTAAACTATCACTAGGATTTACAAAAAAATTGCGTCCTAAAATCATATTCCGATCTCCATCACCATCAGAGGCTGCCCCAAAATCGGGGGGATTATCACCAAAAAGAATATCAACTAGACTTTTAGCATATACTAAATTAGGATCAGGATGACCGCCACCAAAATCTTCTAAAGGAATGCCATTAATGACCGTTCCAGAGGTAGCTCCTAAGGTTTCTTCAAAAATTGCTTTAGCATAAGGGCCAGTGACGGCATGGAGTGAATCCATACACATTTTAAAAGTGCCATTGGTCAATAATTTTCGGAGTAAATCGAAATCAAATAAAGATTCCATCAACTTGCTATAAGAAACAACAGAATCAATAACTTCAACTTCCATATCACCCAATTTAAACGAGCCCAGTTGATCTATATTAAGATCAGCTGCATCTAAAATTTGATATTCAGTAATAATTTTAGATTGCTCAAATATAGCCTCTGTAACTTTTTCAGGTGCAGGCCCACCATTACTAATATTATATTTTATCCCAAAATCGCCGTTAATACCGCCCGGATTATGAGAAGCGGAAAGAATGATACCCCCTAAAGCCTGATTTTCTCTAATTAAACCAGAGGCAGCAGGAGTGGAAAGAATACCATTTAAACCCACTAAAACTCTACCAATACCATTAGCAGAAGCCATTTTTAAAATAATTTGAATTGCTTCACGATTGTAATAACGTCCGTCACCCCCTAAAATAATAGTCTGTCCTTGGATATTTTCTAAGGCATTGAAAATAGATTGAGTAAAATTCTCTAAATAGTGCGGTTGTTGAAAAGCAGGTACAGATTTGCGTAATCCAGAAGTACCCGGTTTTTGATCCTTAAAAGCTGTCGTTGAAACTGTACGAATATTCATCATCAAATTAAATAACTAGATACTTTTAAATTTATTTATGAGCTTAATTTATCAGTATATTTGATCCTTGACAATGAAAAATTATTAAAAAAGATGCGTGACATTTTGTTAAAGCATCCGACAACATTTGGCGCTCGCCGTAACATAATAGTATTATAATTGTTTCAATTGTTTAATTGATGCTAATATCACATTATATATACATTGTCTAAAGATATAAGTGAGATTGTGTTTATGGATATTCAATTAAAAAAGTGGGAAAACAGTATCGGGTTTCTAATTCCGCACAATATCGCTGAAAGTTTGGGACTTGATGAAAACTCAATTGTTGAACTTACACAGTCAAAAGATGCTTTAGTAATTACCAAGAAGCAAATAGTATCAACCCTAGATGAGTTACTATCTAGTATTCCTAATGATTTTGATTATCCAGATGATGTCATAGATTTTGTTGAGAGTAACCCTTTAGGTAAAGAAATAATATGAGTATTCAACGAGGTGAAATTATCAGAATCAATTTAAATCCCACTCAAGGAAGAAAACAATCTGGAAATGCTCGTCCTTGTTTAGTCATTAGTCATACAAAATATAACCTTAAACGTAAAGGAATTGTTGTTGTAACACCGATAACTAGTACTATTAAATCGACAATCAAGATGATGATTCAAATTCCTAACGGATTTAAAATATAGGGTTCAGTAATAGTTGAACAAGTGCGAACTCTTGATCTTAATCAATGCTGGTGGCAAACAACAGGAGAAATTTTACCAGAGGATTTTGTCAATCTTATTGTACAAACGTTTAGTGTAATTATCAGCTAAAAAGATGCGTGACATTTTGTTAAATCATTCTACAATATTTGGCGATCGCCAACTTATATAAAAAAAATCCCCTTGCAATTTCCTTGAAAAATTATTTAATTTCCAATTGTTGAAATTCTTTTTCTAACATTTCGATTAAATCAGAATTACCATTAATTTTTGCTGAGTTTAAACGACGTATTAAATTAAGACGCAAATTTTCGAGGTGAATTTTTTCTGTATTCTGATGACTGATAACTGGATCAGTTTTTTGGGTAAATTGAAAAGGAGTAATATATTGTATGGGTTCTTTTTCTTCTGACACAACGCCATAAGGAATACCCCTATAT
>CAZWLZ010000295.1:0-4846 GCA_964634505.1 uncultured bacterium
ACAAGATGATCCTATTTTTTGGATAGCTCAAGTTTTAAAATTAAATGTTTGTGATGCAGACTTTTTATTAAGAGGAAATGCTGTTAATTACGCAATTAAAGGGCAAGATGCCTCTGGTTTGATTTTTGGAGACAAGAAACAAAATCAACCCCCTAAATTAGACGAAGACTTAAAAAGTGCTTTTGATAAAAATATGAAAGTTTATCTGATTTCAGAAGATTTAGAAATTAGGGGGATTTCTGCTCAAAAATTAATTGCTGGTATTCTTCCCATTTCTCGGCATCAATTGCCTTCTTTATTTTCTGAATATGAACAAATTTGGCATTGGTAATTATGGCGATTGCCAAATTTTAGTAATCAGATTATTATGAAATGGACAATAAATTAGAGGGATTAATATTAGTCATTAAATCAATATCTTTTTGACTAATACCCTCTTGCTTTAAACCCTTGATAAATAAACTATAACCCTCAACAGGTAAAGGATCAAATTCTCTACCTAAATCCGTACTTAAAACAAAATGTTTTGCCCCTATTATCTTAATAGCTTCGGCCATTGTAAAAACAGAAATTTGATGCCAATTTTGATGAGCTTTAATAACAGAATTTTTCCCCATTAAATTACTAACATAAGTTAATTCTAAATAAGCACCTAAATCAGCTAAATACCTCATTTCTGATAAAGATAAACCTGGTATATCCGCCATAGCATGAGTAATAACAATATTTTTAACTCCTAATTCAACGGCTTTTTTTACTAATAATTTCACTTCAACAGGAGAAAGATGTCCAGTTTCTAATACTAAATTATAATCCGCAATTATTTTTAAAATTTGCTCAACTTCAGGCTTAATTTTTCCTTTTTGAATAATAGTAATTCCTTCCTGTTGTTGCTTAAAAATTTGATTATCATAAGCAGAATCGATAGTGGGAAACCAAACAACTTTTCCTTTACCTTCCCCCATTTTGTACATTGCTTCCACCGCCTTCGGATTAAGGCCTCCCACCGCATAATTTAAAACAATTCCCCCAAATAAATGCACATCTGGTACAATTTTATTAACCAAAATTGCCCTATCAGAGGTAGAAGTAAAATGATTTTTAAAAATAACTGCTTTCATCTTGACTTTTGATGCCATTTGTGCTACCTCAAAATCATCCATAATTCTAGGGGTAACATCTGGAGAAGAATGAACATGAAAATCAACTGTATTTTCAAGATTCGTAGGTAAAATTGCAGCTATAGCATTAACCGAAATAAAAGAAGAATTCCACCAAAAAAAAGTAATTAAAATAAAAAAAGAAACTTGAATCAAAAATTTTTGTAACATAAAAAAATTAATTAATTACATCTCTAACCACTACAAAATATTTAAGAATAATTAATTAAACTAAAATCAATTTTAGATAATTTTAAATTTAATTAACCTTTATTTAACTTGATCCCCGTTTAGTCGCTTAATAAAAGTAAATAATTTTGAACTTAAAATACTCGAAAATATAATAAATAGAATCAAATATTGAGAATTATAAACTAATTCTTAAATAAATATAAAGAAAAAAACAATTATGAATAAACCATAACCTTTAGTGAATATAGATTTTAAGCAATAATTCCTTGATCCCTGATGATTAATAATGAAAAGTAGGAAGTAAAATACAAAACAAAGAGGAGAAACAAGAATATGGATATAGCAAATTGTGGTACTTCTTCTTGTCGTTATTGTCGGTCTTATCAACCGCAAGGACGCAGGGGTGGAATGTGCCATAAATTGGGCGTTGAAGTTCAATCTCAGTGGAAATCTTGTGCATTGGCTAAACCTATTTTTGATCCTAGTTGGAATGATTTAGGGGAACTTATGTTGTTAGAAAAATCTTTTTGTTTAGAGTGTGAGACAGAAAGAGAAAATATTCCTTCTTCTTTAGAATTAGAATCACTTTTTATTGAACAATAATTTTATAAATTTAAATTTGTACCTATCGTGCCTATTTTTATTTAAGATAAAACTTAAGGAAGCCAAGGATATTGACTAAAATCAGGCGCTCGCTTCTCTAAAAAAGCCTGTTTCCCTTCTGTTCCTTCTTCCGTCATATAATAAAGTAATGTGGCATTTCCTGCCAATTCTTGTAAACCAGCTTGCCCGTCACAATCTGCATTAAAAGCTGACTTCAGACAACGAATGGAGATCGGACTTTTCGTTAAAATTTCTTTTGCCCATTGGATACCCTCGTCTTCCAACTTATCCACAGCTACAATTGTATTAATTAATCCCATTTCTAACGCTTGTTGGGCGGAGTATTGCCGACATAAAAACCAAATTTCACGAGCTTTTTTTTGCCCTACAATTCTGGCTAAATAACTCGCACCAAAACCTCCATCAAAGCTACCTACTTTAGGCCCAGTTTGCCCAAAAATAGCATTATCGGCGGCGATCGTCAAATCACAAATCAAATGCAATACATGACCTCCTCCAATAGCATAACCAGCAACTAAAGCAATTACAACTTTAGGAATACTACGAATTAATCGTTGTAAATCTAATACATTTAAACGAGGCATCCCTTCAGCATCAATATAACCGCCTTTTCCTCGAACACTTTGATCTCCTCCAGCACAAAAAGCATATTTACCATCAGTTTGAGGATTAGCACCAGTTAAAAGAATGACTCCTATTTTTATATCTTCTCTAGCATCACAAAAAGCATCATATAATTCAAAAACTGTTTGAGGACGGAACGCATTCCTTCTCTCTGTGCGATTAATCGTAATTTTAGCAATTCCTTCGCTTTTATGATAAAGAATATCTTGATATGTTTTGATATTTTCCCAATTTATGGTCATATTATAATCACTAAAAATAATTGTTGAAAGTATTTGATTATTAAATTTTTCTCATTAATTGTCAACTATTATGAAATATTAATTCATTATAAAGAAATTTTGATTTTGTACAATTTAGAGACAATATAAGAATATAGACTATAGGGATCAACTAAAAATTAGATTGAAACTTTAGACAAATTTTTTAGAATTGAATTTATTAATTGATATAAACAAAAAAATGATAGCTAAAACTAATAACATAAAAAATATTAACTGTTCTAACTGTGGTAATGGTGCTGAAAAAATAACATACCATGAAATGAACATTATTGAAACTACCTGTTCTTTTTGTGACTATCTTTTGATTCAATCTTTAGATACTGGTAGGGTAATGGAGGCTTATGCACCCGGTTTAATTTTCACAAAAAAAAAGGAAACGTTTAAAAAATGAATTTTTCATATTTTGGATTAGTCATAATGAAACCTAATAGCACTAAACTTTTACTGGTTTCATACTTCAACCGTATCTACAATATTTAAGCATTTTAGAGTAAACTATATTTTATTCTTCGTTTGATGTAAAGTTTTTTTGTTATTGAAATCTTCATGAAAAAAATAAAGGACATACTATTAACAATAACTTTTCTTCTAATTTTAGGTACATTTGGAAAATTGTTGATAGATTCTGAAAGTGGGAAAAAACAAGTAAAAGAGTTTAATTTTCCCTCTGAAATACCCTTAAAAAATTGGCAAAAAATTGATAGTCAAGTTATCAAAAATGAGAACCAAACTATTACAGATAAACCTTATGAACAAATTTTAGCTGAAAAAAAGTATTACTATCAAAAAGATGATCAGAAATTAGAAATAAAGATGACTTATGTAGTTGGAACATTGGGAAAAGCTAAAACTAAAATACCTTTACAACAACAATATACTCGTAATTTAACACCAGAACAAATATCCCCAGAGTGGACGAAAAAAGATAATTTACAGTATGCTATTTTAGATTATCAAGATAAATCTTATTTAATTTCTTGTATTAATTCTCGTGGTGGTAGCAGCGTTACAAGTGATGAATTTAGAAAAAAAAGAATCCAATACGATTTAAAAAATATACCTCATCTTTTTGATTGGTTGATAGGTGGTGAAAGTTTATTAGATAGACGTTGTTTATGGGCTGAATTATCTTTACCTCTTAATAAAAATAATTCATCAAAGGATAATCATAAATTATTAGAGTCAACTTGGTTTAATTTATATGATTGGGGAGATGACAATTTTCCTAAAATTACTAACTGATTTTATCCAAAATAACTAAGTTAGCTGTTACAGAAAATTTATTTTAGATGGCGATCTCCATCTAGTTTGATCTTAAATGAAGAAAGGGTGGACGGCCACCTAAAAATGAAAATGATTTGTATCAGCCTATATAGATTAGGATTAACCCTCAAGTTTTAGCATGGGAGAAAGAAGAAGCTAAAAAACAAAATATCGGCTATCTAACCTTTATTAATGAAACTCTTTTACAGCATATTCTTTGAGATAGGTTTTAATGGCGATCGCCATCTTAACTTAAAAGGCAATCAACCTGATTAATATTCAATTGATAATCTGACAATACAATTAAGATAAGGTTATAGCAAGGGACAGGTTAGTTAGGACATTTCAATCCTTTAGGCAAAGGGTTAAAACCCCTTGTTAACGTCATAGTCATCTTGGCGACTGCTATAGAACCTATTTGGTATCTTACCTGAAATCATTATCTAGTCTGTATTATAGTAAATTACGAAAAATCAACTATAACACTTATTTGATAAGGTTTCCAAAATAGATCCTAAATGGGGTCTATATATACCTCAAATTTCTTCAGGATTCAGCCCTAATTCTTTTAATTTGGCGGCTAATCTTTCAGCACATTGTTGTTTCACAGCTTCTGCAAGTCATTTTTCCGATTCAGCACATTAATTAGCCTTTTTCCTGAAAGAAGTTGAACCTAAACCTAAAATACCTAATGTCAGT
>CAZWLZ010000296.1:0-4797 GCA_964634505.1 uncultured bacterium
GCTTTGGGCATGGTTTAGGGTTAAGTCAATGGGGTGCACAATATTTAGCTGAAAATGGTGTTGGTTATCAGCAAATTTTAGGACATTATTATCAAAATGCTCGACTTGCTACTATCAGATAAATTAAAGTAAGTTTGATGTAGTCAAATTATGATTATTAAATCTTGATGATTAAGATTCAAAAGTGTGACCAATATTAGTTATGGTTTCTTTCATAACTTGATCAGAAATATTGCCTTCTACCGAAACGATTTTGGTATCAAGATTAATATTAATTTTGGCATCAGAATCAACATTTTTAATAGCTTTCGTAATATTATTCGCACACACTTCACAAACAATACTAGGGACTTTTAATTCAATGGTATTCATTAATTTATTACTCAATTTAATTTAAGTTAATATTAGCTTGTTCTCGTTTCATTTTTCGATCTTTTTCAATCCATTGAATAATTTGTTGATAAGTAAGTTGATCAACGGAGATTTGATAATCTTTGGCGATCTCCTTTAAAAATCGTAAAGAAGAAATAGTTAAACGAGTTAAAAATTTATCCTCATTATCTAATAAAGCCTTGTCAACATCAGCAGATTCTTCAACAGTCAAATACTCAGGATTATTCATAACATTATTTTTCCTTTCTTTCAATCAAATAACCGCAGCGATGCTCCCCATTATTGATCCAATTGGTACGTTCTACCTTACAATCTGGAAATAAAGCCATAAACATTTCTAATTCATGGCCACAAACTTGAGGATAAGACTCCGCAACCTCACTTATAGCACAATTATGCTCTGAGAAAAAAACTTTTTCCGAATTAAGATTTTTTTCTTCTAATAAAAGTAATTCAGCCATGTAGCCTTCTTTTTTCCTAATTTCAACTAATTTGGTAACTTTATCTTGTAAATTAGTTCCTTTAAGATATTGCATATATTCTTGAGCCTTTCTTTGCCATTGCTTCTCTAAAACTTTGCCTACTTGAGATTCCCCCAAAGTTTCTGTCAAAGTATCTAAAAAAGACAGGGCAAATTCACCATAACCATGAGGGAAATAATTTTTGCCTTTTTCATTCAAAAAATATTGATGTTGTGGCCTGCCAATTTTTGTTTGAATCATCTCAAAAGAAATTAATCCTTCTTGTTCTAAATTATTAAGATGTCTTCTGGTAGCTTGACGACTAATTTCTAATATTTGAGCAATCTCTCCAGCTGTTGCTTTTTGTTTTTTTAATAAATATTGCAAAATAGCTTCTTTACTCGATTGATTAATCGAAGTCTTCATTTTCTGCTTCTCCTTAACACAATTATCAACTACTTCAAAATATCAATTATGTCAATTATGACTTTAACAACTATTTTGTTGTTTAATTTTATCATAGATTTCAATTTCAAGAAGCTATTTATTCCATTTTCCTAACGGTAAAGTTTAATCTAGGGAATATTAGGAATTAAGATGATCAAGGAATTTTACCGCTTGTAAAATATGGCCATTAACTCCTCGTGAATAATTAATACTTGCTGAAAATACTACACAAGCGACAATGTTACTTTCCACTCTTGAATCTTTTTTTTCCTTTTTTTTTTCTACTTGAGACAATAATATTTATGGTTGTTCGCTTTTTACTAATATCCCTAGTAGTAACAATTATGGTTGCGAAAGTAAAGCGGTTGCGTCACACTCTCCTCAAACTTTCTTAGGAAACCTAACTCCTAATCCCTAATCCCTAATAATTTAATGGCGATCGCCATTAAATTGAAACTAAACAGAATCTCGATCAACACTACCAAAAAATACAGGTTCAACCCTTAAACCAACTACACTAGAAGGGCGTATTACCATATATTCTCCTTGGATGTTTTTAATAGGAACATTAATAAAATCTTTCGACTCAGCTTTTGGCACTAACTCTCCACTGTACCACTTTTGAAACTCTTGAATAGTAGTAAAACGTATTTCTTCTCTATGTCCACTACTTAATAAAATATGAACCGTATATTCATCTGGTTTTCTAGCCATTATTTAGTAATCCCTCATCAATGCTTAACTAATCTGTAAAAATCTATAAAATTAAAATTAATCCTGCTAGTATATTAACTGATTATTGCTTTATTACAAAAAAAAAGAATGATTTTATTTCTTTTCAAATCGATTAAAATTTCCAATAATTATACAGCGATAAAAATCAAAAAATTGATTAAGAAAGAGAGATTAAACCATCAGGAAGTGAAGTAATACTTTTTTCTTGACTTTGGGCAAAAGTATCATAATCAATTAATAATTGAGACATGATTTTTTGTTTTATTCTTAATAAAACACTTTTTAATATACTATTACCACTAATTTCCAATAAATACTTAGGAGTTAACCATAAAAGAGGAGGCAAATCGACTTGGACTTCTAAATCAGCTTTTCCCTCTAAATAAGTTTGACCATCATCAGTTTCTATAGAACTTAATTTACCCTTAAGGTTAAGAGAAAAACGTTGATTAATATATTCAATTCCTTTAATTTCACACCCTTGAGAATTGAGATAAACACAACCAGAAGCACCCGTATAAACTCTTAAAATTACGATAGGTTGAAAATGATAAATATCCATAAAATTAAGCGGACGCATTTTTAATTGGTACAATTCAGGGGATAATTGTTTCATTAAATTTGGGTCAGCAATAGTGTTCACTAATCTTTGAGGTTGTCTTAAATAATGTTTAATGGAAATATTTTTTTCCTTGACACAAAGATGGACAATTTCACTCGCTCTAAAACAAATATTCATAGATAATAATTAGTTAAATTTTTATTAATTAATTTACTTACTTTATATTTAAAAAATAATTTGAACAATTATATCTTCTTTTTGTAGTAAAGAAATCTTATCTATTAAGAGTTTCCCAAGAAAATATTTTTAGCTAAAATTAAAGAGAAAAATTTATAAGTTATTACAACTAATCTGATAAAATTCAAAATTAAATACTAAAATCTTACTAAAAAAAGATTAAGAGCTTTATAACTGTATAAAAAGAAAAAATTGATTAAGTAGATTTAATTATCTATTATTTTTGCTTAAAAATTTGTTCACAAGACTGATAAAATAAAACTTATCGTTAGACTTACATATATTTTTGAAAAAATTACTTTAAAATTAGAGGAAAATTATGACCGTGATCAATGATCGTGTAGTAGTTATTGGGGTTGCAGGAGACTCCGGCTGTGGTAAATCTACCTTTTTACGCCGTCTTGAAGATTTATTTGGTAAAGAATTTATGACCGTTATTTGTTTAGACGATTATCATAGTCTAGATCGTAAAGGTAGAAAAGCCGCAGGTGTCACTGCACTTGATCCTAAAGCCAACAATTTTGATTTAATGGCAGAACAAATTACAGCACTTAAAAATGGTCAAGCTATTGATAAACCTATTTATAACCATGAAACTGGTGAACTTGATCCTCCCGAAAGAATTGAACCTAATAAAGTAATCGTTATTGAAGGTTTACATCCTATGTACGATGCAAGAGTCAGAGAAGCTATTGACTTTAGCGTTTACCTAGATATTAGTGAAGAAGTTAAAATTAATTGGAAAATTCAACGAGATATGGCAGAAAGAGGTCATACTTATCAAGATGTTTTAGATTCTATTAATGCTCGTAAACCAGATTTTACTGCTTATATTGAACCTCAAAAACAATATGCTGACATCGTAATTCAAGTATTACCTACAAAATTAATTGAAGATAAGGATTCTAAAATTTTAAGAGTTCGTTTAATTGAAAAAGAGGGTATTCCTCATTTTCAACCTACTTATTTGTTTGATGAAGGTTCAACTATTGATTGGAGGCCTTGTGGACGTAAATTAAATTGTTCTTACCCTGGTTTAAAAATGTACTATGGCCCTGATAATTATATGGGTAATGAGGTTTCTATTTTAGAAATTGATGGTCATTTTGATAATCTTGAAGAAATTATTTATGTTGAAAGTCATTTAAGTCGCACTGGTACTAAATATTATGGCGAAATGACAGAACTTTTATTAAAACATAAAGATTACCCCGGTTCTTTAAATGGTACTGGTTTATTTCAAGTTTTAGTTGGTTTAAAAATGCGTGAAACCTATGAACAGTTAACGGCTGAGGCTTCCGAAGCAAAAGAAGCTGTTGCTGTTTAATCACCAAAAAATGCCTATCTTTTTCAGGGTGGGCATTTTCTTTTTATCGATAAGATTTTAGGCTAGGGACAATTTGGGGCTAAAATCAAAAATTCTGTTTCCTATCCTTTGCCCTTTTGCAAGATAAAATCATACCAAACTTAAAAATAAAAATCTCATTATTAGGAAACATGAAAGTTTTATTAGTTAGTTTTTTGGCCATTTTTGCTTTTACTCAATTTATCTTTTGGATTAAGGGTTTTTTATTGCCTTTGCCTTTATCTATTCTGGGAGGAGCTTGTTTGGCGATCGCCTCTAATCGTTTTCCTGAAAATAAAACCTAAATAAATGTCTGTAATCATTGCTGGAGAGAGAAGCGGTGTTGGCAAAACAACTATAACCTTGTCTTTACTATCTTTTTTAGTTCAAAAAAAATACTCGATCCAATCTTTTAAAGTAGGTCCAGATTATATCGATCCTATGTTTCATTATGCCATAACTGGTAAGCCTTGTTACAATTTAGACCCAATTTTAACTTCAGAAAATTATGTCAAAAATTGTTTTATTGCTCATAGTAAAAAATCAGATTACTCGATTATAGAGGGGGTTATGGGCTTATATGATGGAGTTTCCTTCAAAAACATCCAAAATTATGC
>CAZWLZ010000297.1:0-4789 GCA_964634505.1 uncultured bacterium
GTTTCAGTGTTAATTTATTTAACCCTAATAACAATACTCAAATTAGTACTCCTAACGCTAATGGTTTTATTCAAAATGATGATGTTATAACAACAACTAACAATTTACAAGACTTTTATTTTTCCTTAGGTGGAAATGAATCTAACCCTATTTTGACTAATTTAGGAATTGATGATAAGGATATAGTTTATTTTGATGGGACTAATTTTAGTAAATTTTTTGATGGCACTGATGTAGGTTTATTTACAACTAAAATAAGTGCATTTGATATTATTAGTAGTAATGAAATTCTTTTTTCTATTAATAACACAACTTTGTTAAAGGATAATAGTTTTGCTGGAATGTCATCAGTTAATAGTTCAGATATTATTAAATTTACAGCTACTAATTTAGGAGAAAATACCACTGGAGTATTTGAGATGTATTTTGATGGAGGTGGAGTTGGTTTAGGTAATTCTTCTAATATTGATGCTATTTCTTCGTTACCTGATGGTAAGATTCTTCTTTCTTTTGAAGGAAATACATCCATACCCGGATTAGGGTTAGTTTCCCCAGAAGATATACTTCTTTTTAATCCGACTCAATTAGGTGTTAATACTAATGGTAGTTGGGCTTTATATTTAGATGGTAGTGATATAGGTTTAAATGGCAATAATGAAAATATTGATGGTTTGACCTTAAATAATGGTAATATTTATCTCTCTACTAATGGTAATTTTACAGTACCTGGTATTACTGGTAGTGGTGAGGATGTCTTTGTTTTTACTCCTGCTTCTTTAGGTGCGAATACTTCTGGAAGTTATAATTCTAGTTTATTCTTTAATGGAAGTAATTTTGGTATTGCTCAAAATATTACTGGTATTGATTTAAAAGTTTAAATTTTTGTAAGGGGTTTAATCCCCTTCTTGATTTTTTGATATTGATAGTTATTTTGATTCAGTTTGCTAAACGGCAAGAAATTGTTGAATTATTTCTTTACTTAAACTAGAAGTTTCACCGGAGGCAACTATCCCTCCTTTTTGCATTGCATAATATTTATCTGCTTGACGCACAAAATGTAAATGTTGTTCTACTAAAAGTACGGAAATTCCTGTTTCTTTGATAATTTTTTTGACAGCAGCTTCTATTTCTAGTATGATCGAGGGTTGAATACCTTCTGTTGGTTCATCTAAAAGTAGTAGTTGTGGTTTTCCCACTAATGCTCTGGCGATCGCCAATTGTTGTTGTTGGCCTCCACTCAAATCTCCTCCTCTACGAGATAACATAGTTTTCAAAACAGGAAAAAGTTCAAAGATTGTTTCTGGAATTTTTTCATTTCCCTTTCTACCTTGAGGTAATGCTTCAAAGCCAAGTAATAAATTTTCTTCAACGCTAAGACGGGGAATAATTTCTCTTCCTTGAGGCACATAACCTATACCCATTCTGACTCTTTGGTAAGTTAATTTAGAATCAATGAGATTATTTTGATAATTAATATGGCCATTACGAGGTTTTTGTAAACCCATAATACTTTTTAATAAAGTTGTTTTTCCTACTCCATTACGCCCAATCAAACAAACCATTTCCCCTGCACCTACGCTTAAATCTACATTCCTAAGAATATGACTTTCACCGTAATAAACATTCAAATCCTCAATTTTTAACATCATAATGGGATATTAAGTATTTTTGAAATTTAATGATAGCAGTTTTAAAAAATTTTTGACAATCTTAATGGAGTTTTTCCTCTTAAATTTAGCCTCCACTAACAGGAGGAATAAAAACTACTTCATCTCCGTGTTTTACCAAAGTATCCTTTTCTACAAATTGTTGATTGATGCCAAAACGAGTTAAAGGAATCCAATTTTTTAAAATAGGTTTTTCTTTTACCAATTCTTCTAAAATTTGTCTAACTGTAGTTTGGGGTAAAACTTTAAATTCTATGGTTTCTTGATTAAAAATTTCTTGATAAATAGCAAATAATTTAATATTTACTGTTATTAAGTCTTGAGTCATTTTGCCTGTTTTATTAACATAATACAGATTATACAAGCATACCTAAAATATCAGCATTTTTTTACTTAAATATTTATTAGGTCAATAATTTCAAGTTAGTTTAAAATTCCGAAAGGTGGTAATGGCGATCGCCATTAAAAATTAAGAGATTTTTTAAGAGCTAAAGTTACTTTTTCAGTTAATTCTGATGATAAAACACCTAATTTTCTTTGAAAAACAACTTTATTAACTGTTGCGATTTTATCTACTCTGATTAATGAACTTTTCTTAAGTCCAGTTTCTTTAAATTTATCATCTTGATCGGAAACTAAAACCCAAGTTTCTTGTAAATTTTCATTAGGTATTTTTGAGAATATTCGTAAAATAATGGTTTCTTCTCGATGGATGGCAATAAGTAAAGCCGGTCGAAGTTTATTGCCTGTCAAATCACTAAAAGGAAAAGAAACTAGCCAAATTTCATTAATTTTCGGCTTCATTGCTATAAATATCCTCCTCTGGATCATTCCACTCTTGAAAACCCGTTTCCGCTAGTTTCATAAAATCTTTGGTTCCCATCGTTTCCGTAATTTCCTCAATTAATTGATTAATTTCTTCTACAGGTAGTTGTAGAATCATTGATTTTATTTTTTCCTTTGTCACCATAGTAATTTGCCTTAAATGAATATAATACATAACATAATAATTCATAAAAATTGATCGCCACCTAAACTCCACTCCATAGGCGATCGCTTTTTAAAATTAATCATTAAAAATACTATCAAAAATTTCACGCTTTACCCTAAAATTAATTTTGCTGATTCTTTGATAAAAACTATCTAAATTATCAATGATTATTTTGTCTTCGTTTAATAATTTACGAATTATTGATAAAGTACCTTTAACATTTAAACCTAATCTTGTTGCTTCTTTTCTCGCAGTAAAATCATCAAGAATAATATAATCAGTTTGTAATTCTATTCCTAAAGTAATAGCATCTGATTCGCCCTTTCCTAAACCCTCATTTAAACGATTAGCCAAAGATATTAAATTAATTTCTTTAACTATTAATTGCTGATTATTAATCAATCTATTAATATAATCGGAAGATTGATCTTGTTTAGCATTAATTTCTATTTGCACAGTTTGAGGTAAATAAAAATCGTCATCTGTAGCTAAAAATTGTTCTAAAAAGTCTAACTGTGATAAAAATATTAAAGGAGAAGAATTAAAAACAATTTTCACGATAATTACTTACCAACTTTTTTCAATGGCAATATCTTCAACAGTAAGATAGGAAAAATCTATTCCCATCAAATCTAAAATATTTAAAAATATATCTGTTTCCATTTCCATTATTTCAGAGGCTTTGTGAAGACTAATTAAGCGAGAAACTAAAGCACCAACAACAAAAATAAATCTTTCCTTTTGTTCAAGATTCTGAAATAATTGTACTTCTGATGCAATTTCTTTAAAAGTGGTTTGATTGTTCATTATTTTTGACTATTAATAATTGAATAACTAAGTAAGTTGTTAAAATTTTTTTAATTATTATACCAAATTAAAAAGAATTTAAAGAGATCGCCACACCAACTCTACTAAAAAAGAGATCGCCACTTTATACCCAAAAATGTAGGTTGGGTTAAATGAAATGCAACCTAACATCAACTAAATAAATCACTGATCATGTTGGGTTTTGTTCCTCAACCCAACCGACAAGATCGGCGCTCGGACTACGTTTTCAAACATTTAACGACACTCAGATTATAAGCCTTTAAAGTATAAAATAAAACTCATTGTGCTCACTGATTAAGTTTTGGATAACTTGGCGTCCATCAGCCCGTTTGCCTTCTTTCATGGCTAAATCTCTTGCATCTGGATAGGCATTTTCCACCCCAGTAGCTAGATATTTTTGAATAGGTTTATATTTCCGTTGGGCTTTAAGAATCCGTTTTCTGTGTTCATCAATAGAGTTATACCAACTATTTGTCATCCAATCGGGTGCATCTTTTTGAACAGCTAATTTTAATAGATGGGCAATCAAAATAATTAAATTACTCTCAACTGTCTCTTTCGGATCACCCATCTCTAAATTCTCTATTAAATGCTCCAAATCAATTTTATCCCAATCTTGGGCTTTCAATGCGTTAATTTGCGTTCGTGTCCACTCAGCGTAATCTATCTCATACAAGTTGTCCCGAATCATATAATTAAACTGGAAAAAATAACTTGTCAAATAAGCATAACATAAAATTATTATCAATAATCAAATGTAATCCCACGTCAACTAAATAAATTAATCATTGATCATGTTAGGTTTCATCTCTCAATCCAACCTACAGGCGATCACCATCTAAACTCCTGAAATACCAAAAGGCGATCGCACCACCAACTCATCCTAAAAAGCTATATTAATAACCTATGTAGTCAACTCAAAAATGGAATAACAATCAGTTTTTAATTCATTTGGTAATTGACTTAAACTTTTTCTTACCTCTTTTTCAATTTGCTCTGAAGTTGCATTTTTTCCATTAAGAACAACAACAATCATGATTGGTCTTTGATAACCAGTAGTTGAGTCAATACCATAAGTTTGACTACATTTATCATTATATTTTCCTAAATTCAAGTAATAAAACCCATTATTAGTTATCACATTATTTTCAGGTAGCACTCTTTTAAGACTAATCATTATATTTTTTGCTCTTGTAGAGGCTTTTTGTCTTTCTTTTCCTAAATCACCCTCTACTGATGCTGTGCCAATAGTAATAGACTTTATCGGAAATTAGTAATTTGATATAATAATTAGGGAAAAAAT
>CAZWLZ010000298.1:0-4769 GCA_964634505.1 uncultured bacterium
TTTTGTTTTACAATCGTGTTAATATCTTCATCATACTCTAATTAAGCAACGCCCTTTTTGTTTCAACACAAGTGTCTATTGCGATAGGATTGAAGGGAAAGAAATATCCTTCATAGAAATTTTTTTCTTTGATCATATCTGGTAGCAATAGGTTTTCGACAAATAATCTATTATCTTTGACTGTAACCGTCACAGTGCTTGTTCACAATTGATCAATATTTGAGATTTTTAAGTTTTTTTTCGTATTTTTACTCTTCTCTATTCCTTTAGATTCTTAAGTGTTCAATGTTTTGTGTACGGACATCCGTCAAGAAATCAACCCACTATTTTAATAGTTTTAAGTCATTATATTAGTATGTGATACAAAAAAAGTTACAAAACTTAAAGTTATCTTTGGTAATTAAGTAAAATTAATTTCAAAAATTTGGCAAATATAATGAACTTTTTTGAGAATATTTTTGTCTAAAAGAGTAATTAACGTTTGTTTAAATATAAAGATAAAAGAAGTTTAAGTCAATAACTTTATGTTTAAAGATTGTTTTGGGTAACATTACAATCACCAGAGAAAAAAACGTCTGTTTAACTTAGGAGGAAATAGTCCTATGCCCACTGCCAACTTAAATGAAGCCCAAAAAAAACCTACTGTTACGGCTGATATGGTTCGTACTTATTTACAAGAGATTGGAAAAGTACCTTTATTAAGCCATGAACAAGAAATAATTTTTGGTAAACAAGTACAAAAAATGATGGCTTTATTTGTCGAAAAAGAGGCTTTAGCTGAGTCATTGCAACATGAGCCTAGTTTGACAGAGTGGGCTAAGTTTGTTGAGTTAACTCCAGAAGAACTTAAAAAAGTTATTCATCAAGGTAAACACGCTAAACGGAAAATGATTGAGGCGAATTTACGTCTTGTTGTGGCGATCGCCAAAAAATATCAAAAGCGTAATATGGAGTTTTTAGATTTAATTCAAGAAGGAAGTTTAGGTTTAGAAAGAGGTGTAGAAAAATTTGATCCTACTAAAGGTTTTAAGTTTTCAACTTATGCTTATTGGTGGATTCGTCAAGCCATAACTCGGGCGATCGCCCAACAAGGAAGAACTATCCGTTTACCAATTCATATCACAGAAAAATTAAACAAAATAAAAAAAACTCAGCGAGAATTATCTCAAAATTTGGGACGTAGTCCAAGTCCAGCTGAGATTGCCCAAGCCTTAGAATTAGAACCTGCCCAGATTAGAGAGTATTTCAGTATTTCTCGTCAACCCATTTCTTTGGATGTAAAAGTTGGAGATAATCAAGATACAGAGTTATCTGAATTATTGGAAGATAATGGCATATCTCCTGATAATTATATTACTCAAGAGTTGATGAAACAAGACTTACATGGGATGTTAGATGATTTAACACCTCAACAAAAACAGGTTATCTTTTTACGTTATGGTTTGGATGATGGGAAAGAATTATCTCTAGCTAAAATCGGTCAAAGAATGAATATTAGTAGAGAAAGAGTACGTCAATTAGAACAACAAGCCTTAGCACTATTACGCAAAAAAAGAAGTCGTGTTAGAGAATATATCATTAATGTTGATTAGATTTTGAGAAATTATATTCTTTGATAAAATTGGTTTTTAAATTATGGCCTTGCCTTTTAGGGTAAGGCTTTTGTTTGTTTTGGTTGATTTTATTTGACGTTAATTTAATTGCACTACTAATTGATTATCGATCAAAATTTCATTGGTGAGCAAATCTTCTACTTTAATTTTTAAAAATCTTTGTTCGTCAATCCAAAATTCTACTTTGATTCTATCGCTGCCCGGATTGCCCAACGGATTTAATTTAGCTATGGTGTAAGCATTTTGATCTTTATTCAAAATTTTGACAATTTTCTCTCTATTAGAAATTGTGCGAGTTATTAGGCGTTCGCCATCAAAAAAAACTTCAGTATTACTATTTTCTACTCCTAATTCCCCCATAATTAACTCAATACTGGGTTGATTTTCCACACTAGCACCCAAATATAACTCTATCGGTTTTACCATTGGATAAGGTTGCCCTGAAGAGATAATAGGATGCCAATTGTGACATTTTTGGCGTTTATCCCAATAACGAATACCGTAACTATGATAGAGAAAATCTTTAATTTCAATGCCTTTTTCTAATTGTAATGCCCCCGTAGCAATAGCAGAAAATGGGCGATCACCTTTAATTTTAGTGCTATCAAAATAATTAGTTATCCAAGTTTTAAAGGATGGAATTTGAGTAGTGCCACCTACCAATAAAACCGTATCAATATCCGTAATTTCTACCCCATTTCTACGGGCTTGTTGAAGTAAATTAGTCATTAAATTATCTAAGTCAGAAAAGAAATTATTATCCTCAAGAATACGGTCAAATTGTACTCTATCTAAGGATAATTGATAGGTATCTAAAGTAAGATCATTAAAATAAATTTCTTGAGTTTTAAGATTATTAGATAAAGCGATTTTTATTTTTTCTATTAATCGAAAAGTTAGAGAAGATTTAGGAATATTTTGCGTTTTTTGAAAATAATCTATTAACCAATTATCTAAATCTGCACCCCCCAAATTTTTACCAATTTTAGCGATAACATTAGCTATTTTTGTTTTTTGTGCTGAATTATTACCTAATAAATTTTGCCCCCATTTAAGGATAAAACCAGTAGGTTTTTGATTTTTTTCTAAATTTAATTTCACTAAAGAAAAATCAATAGTACCTCCGCCAAAGTCAATTACTAATATTAAATTATCAATATCTGTTTGATAACCTAAAGCAGCCGCCGTAGATTCATCAATCATTCGTATCTGATTTATCTGCCAACTCTCACAAATTTTTATTAACCAAGTTCGATAATTTTCAAAACTATCAACAGGCACAGTTAAAATTAAACTATCTGGTATTTCTCCCAATTCCCGAATTAAAGCATTTAAAAATAATTCTCCTACTTTTTCAAAAGTAATATCTTGTCCGTCTAATTGAGGTAAAAAACCTTGATTTTCTGCACCAATTCCTCTTTTAAAACAACGGAAAAATCTTGAATTATTATTAATATCTAAACCTTTTTTTTCGACTTTTTTCCCTATAATTACTTGATCATTAATGGCATTTTCAACATAAACTAAACTGGGAATTAAATAATCATTATTTCCTGTTAATTGACTAATATTTTTTAACTCAATTACTTCTGATTTTTGTTCAATTGTATTCCATCTAGCAACTACTGTATTACTTGTTCCAAAATCAATAGCTATCGTCATAATTAGTAATGGCTTTGTTGATAATTAAGGGTTTTTATGATCTATTTTCAATTCGTCAGAAACTTAGAAATAATATTTAATACCCTCTCAGATTCAAGGGGTTTTTCGATAAAATCAGAGCAACCACTCATTTTAGCTCTAGCTTGATCAATTTTTTCAATATTTTCGCTCATCATTACAATGGGAATATGTTGAAAAGCAGAGGATTTATGCAATTGATTACATACTTCATAACCATCAGAATTATTTATATCTAAATCTAAAAAAATAAAATTTGGTTTATCTCGCCTCATAGAGGCGATCGCCAAAGCAGGATGATTAAAAGACATAAACTTATAATTAGCCGATAAAACAATAGTCTTCATTATTTCCGTTACGGTAAAATCATTTTCAATACAAGCGATCACTTTTTTTGGTTTTCTTCTTGGTACTTTATTATTTGAATCTTTTGTTTTAATTAAAGGAGAAGATATATCTTTGGGTTCAATTAAATCAATTAAGCCTAATTGTATATAAGGAATCATTAATTTAGTCATAGGCACAATATCTTGTCTTAATTGTACAGCCAAATCTCGCAAACTATTTTTGCCATTAAATAATTTATTCATGATTTCGTAGCTTTTAGGAGAAGTACGTTGTTTTAATTCCTCTCTTTGTCTAATAATTGGAGCGTTATTAGGAGTCCGATCGGCTAATTTTGCTCCCTGCCAATTCTGCCATTGTCGCCAAGCATCTGTAATAACTTGATCAGGATCAACTAAGATTAATTGTGTCTCTAAAGGAGAAGTTATGATCAATTGAAATGTAATTTCCATCGTTTGAGTTAAATCAAACAAAATTTCTACGATAATTGCTCGAATAATTTTAACAATTTGCTCCCTTTTTACTTCTTGTTTATTCAGCCAAAAATACAATAAATCATATTGCCAACAGCTCTTAATATCTTTTTGTAAATCAATAGTTTCTGGCAAATACGGTAGTTGATTTATTAATTGAGGTGCATATAAAGTTAAATTTCTTTTCCAGCGTCTAACATCGTTAATTCCGCCTGTTGCATATAAGATTCTTCCCAAGTAAAGAAAAAAAATCCATTCTTCCCCTTTCGCAGATTGAAGAATTAATTGCCCTGTAAATTGAGGTTGCTTTAAGGTTTGAAATAAATTTGATTGTCTTGTGCCTACAAATTCCCGGATAGGAATCATAAGGGGATTATTGTTCGTATTCATTAGCGTAAAAATTAATCCTATTAAATTCAGTCTATCTTAAAATTGGAATAATTTTAATTAAAAGATTTCACTCTTAGGTAATGAGGTGTTGGGGTGTTGGGGTGTTGGGGTGTTGGGTGTTGGAGAGATTTTAAATCAACAAATTTTTGATTATCCTTAACCGTATAAATATCAAAACTTAATACCTATTACCAATTCCCCATTCCCTATAACTGATGGCGATCGAAAAAAAAAAGAGTAGGTTTTTTACTCACCTCAATATTTGTTA
>CAZWLZ010000299.1:0-4763 GCA_964634505.1 uncultured bacterium
TTAAAAGAAATGAACATACTACTGATAGATATTTTTGGGCTGAAAAAGGATTATTTGGTGCTCAATATGTAGAAGAAAATCATTTTCTTTTTCCTAGTTTAAGGGCAATTAAGCCCCAAGTTAAACAAGCTGCCGCAGTTATTCCCACAACTGTTACTGTTACTGTTTAATTTAATTACTTTTCACTCAAGGTATCTATTACAAATCATTTATACAAACAACGATCATCTTGATAAAAATTATGATCATAAAAAAGTTTTTGCTTGATTTTTGTTATTTGTATAAGTGTTTTTTTGTCTGATTTAATTTTATAACATAAATACACAAAATGAATATTTTGTCAATCCCTACTTGGATTATTCATGTTTCTAGTGTTTTAGAATGGATTATCGCTATTTTTTTAATTTGGAATTATGCTGAAGTTAGTGGCGATCGCCATTGGATTTATTTATCTTATGGAATGTTACCAGTTTTAGTAAGTGCTATGTGTGCGTGTGTATGGCATTTTTTTGACAATCTCGAATCCTTAGAATGGCTAGTAACACTACAAGCAGGAATGACCGTAATAGGCAATATAACCCTCTGTTTAGCAGCTTGGTATATATGGCGTAAGACAGTAACAGAATAATTATGAAACAATGAATAAAGAAACATTATTTGCCTTATCTCTATTTCCTTATTTAGGATTTCTCTGGTTTTTAACTAAAAATAAAAAAACACCAAAACTAGCTTTAACAGGCTTCTATTTTTTATTAATTTTTGTAGCAATTACAATTCCAGCCGAACTTTATGCCGAAAATCACTATCATAAAATGTTAAGTAATGTAGATTGGTTACATGGCGGCGCCGAATTATTTTTAACAATCTCTAATATTTTAGTAGTATTAGGGTTTCGTCAAGCAATAATTGAGCATAAAAATTTATCAATTACAGAGGAAAAAAAGAAGGAGTTAGGAATTAGGAATTAGATATTTAGTATTAGGTTTTATTTAAAAATTTAGGCGAATAAAATTACTTCAAAACTTGAAAATAGACATATTTAAAAACATTAGACTTGTTGCGAATTAATTTTTTACCTGTCTAAAATCCTTGTAACATAAGAGCTAAATTTTGTCAAAACACTATTTTGCAACAACTCTATTATCTACTACCTATTATCTAATATAATTTAGTCATTATTTTGTAATATTTAGTTATTAAAAATTAATAGTTTTTTTATAAATTAATTACTATTAACAATTAACCTCAATAATTTCCGTATATTCAAATTGATTATTACTTCTTTTTACCAAAGGATAACTAATATTATTCAACTCAATATTATCCTCCTCACAATCAGATTTAGGAGACAAATAAACTAGAATATATTGTTTACTAATATATTCATTCATCTCGGTTTCAACCTCACCACGCCATTGAGTTTTTGTCACCAATACGATTAATTGATTAGCCAATTCTGGAATTAATTTAGCTACTTGACGGCGGTATATTTCATCTAAACTACCAAAAGGAGAATCCATCACAATAGGGAATGTACTAGAATCTAAACCTACTAACGTATCTTTTTCTGACCATTTTCTAACCATATCAATAATACCACCAATAAAAGACAAACTTAAAATTTGATTTTCCCCCGTAGAAGCAGCCACATTAACATTGATTCCCGAAGTATTTTCAACTAAATTTAATTCATAATTGCTACTAATTTTAGGTAAATAAGGAGTAAAAGAAATAGCATTAAAAATTTCTTGCACTCTTTTTTCTAAAGATAATCTAAATTGATTTTCTAATCGTTTTTTCACCTCAATAATTCGACTAATAGCATCCTCCGTTGCATCAACTCTTTTTTGTGCTAAAGTCTGTTTTTCGGCTTTAATTTCATTCTTTTGTAATTGTTTTTCAATTACATCAATTTCTTTTTTTAAAGTATCTATTTGTAAATTTATTTCGCCTTGATTTAACGTAAATTGTCTAATTTTAAATTCAATTTGATCTAAATTTTTTTGTAAATTTTGTATTTCTTGATCAGGATATTGACGTAATTTTTGTTTTAAATCGTCTAATTTTTGTTCAACAATTGCCAACTGACTTCGCCATTGACTAATATTTTCTTGATG
This sequence comes from uncultured bacterium, assembly GCA_964634505.1. Taxonomy (GTDB): domain Bacteria; phylum Cyanobacteriota; class Cyanobacteriia; order Cyanobacteriales; family Cyanobacteriaceae; genus CAZWLZ01. Next base: position 2,118 of record CAZWLZ010000299.1, read on the forward strand.
TTTATCAGCATCTTGCCAAAATTGATTAATTTGGTTGTCAATATCATTAATTTGAGTTTCTAAACGAATGGCAGCCTCTTCTACTGCAGCAATTCCAGCCTTATTTTTCCAACTTTTTACTGCCTCATAATGATCATTTCCTTCAATTAATTCAATGCCACAAATACATTTTTTCTGCATTAATAATTGTTCAACAAATTGTTGTTTTATACCACTTGGTAACTCGCCTTTTTTTCGTAAATTATCAATAATTTTAATAAATTTTTCTCTAACTTCAGTTAATAAAATTAAATGTCCTTTACTGGCAATTAATTTTTTAATTTGACTGTGAGTTGTAATTAAATTTTGTCTTAATTGTTTTTCTTCAATTTCTAATTGTTGTTTTAATTTTTGTAAATTTTCCGCACCACTAATAGCCAATAAATTAGTATTAATTAATTTTTTATCTTCTTCTAATTGAATTAAATTTTCTTTAATTACTTGACTATTATTATTAAAATTTTCTAAATTTTCCTCTAATTTTATTTGCTGTTTTAATAACTTTTTTGTTTCAATATCTCCAATTTCTTTTAACTCATTAATGAGAGTTTTTTTAGCATTTTTTAAATGATTAATAGCTCGATCTAATACCGTTACTCCAATCAATTCTTTAGTATCTTCTGCTATTTTTAAACGATCATCAGAACGAAAAATATGCTCTATTTGTTCACCATCAAAAAAGAAATATCTATGCAAACTTTGAGGTAATATTCTCTCAATAATATCATCTGGTTGTTCTAGGGGATGTGTCCATTTCCCATCATCTTTTGCTACTAACATAAATAGTTGAATTTTTGATGATTGTATCTGATCATTTTCATCTCTAAAACCAAAAAATTTACGTTTTATTTGATACTTTTTATAATCATGTTCAAATATTATTTGAACATAACATTCAATCGATATACCTGAGTTAGATTCAGTAATTGCCCGTTTATTTATTAACAATTCTGGGTTAGAAAAAGCAGGAGTAAATTTATTATAAAGTACCCAAGTAAAAGCATTTAATAAGGTTGTTTTTCCAGCCCCATTATTACCATGAATAATGGTAGTATTTTGCCAACCATTTGCAAATTTTATTACTGGTGTTTGTCCATAAAATTGACGAAAATTACACAGTTGAATTGAGATTATTTTCATTGAACATTTTCCTTAATTATTTGTAAAATATCGTCATTAATGTATTGTAAATTTTTATTAGATAATCTTTCTTTTTCTAGTTGTAAAACTTGTTCAATTATGGCTTTAATTTCTGGTTTTGCTGTTAAAATTGGTTGCTTAATTTTTTCTGAATAAATATTATTTTGATCTATCATTATTTTAGTTTTTATTATTAATAATAATGGTTAATATTTTTAATATTATTTGTTATTTATTAGAAGCAAATCACTATTTTATTAAAATAATTTTTGAATAAATTGTTGAGAAATAAAAGGTAAAATTTCATGATTTTGACTATTTTCTTTGCCCTCAGTAAACACCACTAAAAGATAAGGCTTTTTATGAGGAATTTCGATATAAGCTGCATCATGGCGAACTTGGGAAGTCCAACCTGCTTTTGACCATAAATCAGCATCTTTAGGCAAACTTTGACCTAAAAATCCCGTAATTTGATTCTCTTCAGTCACATTAATATTAATTAAATCTCGTTTTAATAAATTCATCATTTCTTGAGACTTTTGAGAAGAGACTGCCACGCCTCCAATAATGCTATGAAATAGCCGAATAATCGCATTAGTAGTTAACATATTACGATTTTGGAAAGATTCGCCCAAAAAAGCTCTTTCCCGTCCATAAGGGCCATCTCCCCAAGTTTTTTGATTAATATTAACCTCATTTAATTCTGCCCACTGAAGAGAGTGAAAATAACGATTGACAATATTCCTTTGATATTGCCATGTAGTAAAAGGTTCGATCGCCAATTCTGGACCTGAAGTTGTGCCTGTTAACACATCAACAATTAAACTGGTAGCATCATTACTTGAATCGATTATCATATCTCTAATAGCTCGATTTAATTCGGCAGAAGGTTGAATCATGCCTCCTTGTAACCATTCATAAATTGCTACTAAATAAAATAATTTAACAATACTAGCAGGATAAATTTTTTCGTTACCTCTATAACTAAATCCTTGGGGGGGATATTGCCAAAATTCTTGTACAGATAACGCACCACCTGTATTAACTACTACGGGATCATCATAGACTAACCAAGTTAAAGCGATTTGATTTTCTGATAGAGAAGGAAATTTTTGCCAAGTAGTTTGTAAAATTTCGGTGGCAATAATTTTTAATTTGTCATTTGCAATAAAAAAACTCATAACTTAATTTTAATTTGTACAAAAATTACTCATATTTTCAAAAAAATAGATGTTTTTTCTAAATTTATCGAATTAAAATTCATTATATAAATTAAACTTAAATTTAAGCTAGTTATTAACTAATTATATTATTTTCAAAATTTTATCAAAACTTTTTTTTCTTATTAATTAAATTATGAACAATATTAAAAATCTTGTTTCAAGAGAATGGTTATTAGAAAATTTAACTAATCCAAATATCAAGATTATTGATTGTCGTTTTCGTCTTGATGATCCTAGTTGGGGC
>CAZWLZ010000300.1:0-4761 GCA_964634505.1 uncultured bacterium
CTTTGATACTTATACCAAGGAATAGAAGGCCAAAGATGATGAATGAGATGATAATTTTGCCCTAAAATCAAAAAATTAATAATTTTACTAGGATAAACCCTAGAGTTTTTCCAGCGATCTTTTTCTTGAAAAGGACGATGAGGTAAATAATCAAAAAATAAACCCAAAGCAATACCTACTACTAAAGCGGGTACAAACCAAAAATCAGTTACATAAACCATAAAATGATATTTAATGGCAAAAAAGACGATAGTAAATAAAAATAAACGACTTAAAAACCATTCTAATAACTCATATTTACGCCATAAACGTTCTTTAAAGAAAAATATTTCATGATAAAAAAACCTAGCCGCAATAAGTAATAAAGGGCCACCTGTTGACACATAATGATCAGGATCATTTTCAGGATCATTTACATGGGCATGATGTTGTAAATGTACACGAGTAAAAACTGGAAAAGCAAAACCTAACATTAAAGCACTACCATGCCCGAGAATTGAATTTAAAATACGATTGCTATGAGCGCTATTGTGGGAAGCATCATGGATTACCGTACCTGATAAATGTAAAGCTAATACATTTGAACAAAAACAAATCCAATCTTGCCAACCCCATAAAAAATGACCAATAGTTGAGAGGGTAATCAAGGTTAGAGCAATGATAAACATAATAACGTTAGGATTCAACCCCCCAGGGGCTTTTAAATACTCTTTAGGTACTGTTTTTAATGGTAACGAGGCCGACTGCATCGTTTTTTTTTACTCCTTATCTTAAAATTTTTAATATTATCTTGTGATAGTTTACAATAATTTTGACAGTATCATAAAGTTTTGTAAATATATTATTTATCAGCAGGGACATCCTGCCTGTGATCAATCTATTCAATAAAGAAAAGACAGACTAGAAGCCTATCCCACCATTAACAGAATTAGTTACAATTTTTATTGGTAGGTTGGGTTAAGGTACGCAACCCAACACAATCGGAATGGTCATTTTTACCTTTTTGAGGTTGAGTTTCCTAGTGTAAAACCGACCTATAAGATTGGCGATCATACTGTTCAAATACAGTAGCCTCAAAAATAAACCATTGATAAAAAAACTTTGATTTTACCATAAGCCGCATTGAAACTCTGAATTAATTGTCTTAATTTTTTGCATAATTTTGTCCCACCATCGCAATAAATTTATACAAAGCGATTTATAAAGGTATGAATTTTGATGATACAAGAAACTTGGAAATTTAAAAAAATTATTGGCGATCGCCTAAATCAAATGATGGGTATTTCTCCCGATGAAATAATTTTAGACTTATTGTTTCAAGGGTTATTAAGAAATAAAACAGTAGAAGATGTAATTATTATTAACGATCAATTTTTATTACAGGAATATTTGGAGATCAAACAGTATTTCTCACGATAATTTGTAGCAGTTTTTGATCAAATTAACTATAAGAACATATGGAACTTTTGATCTGGTTTGCTGTCTTAATGATCAGAAAATAACAACAATCATCAAACAAAAAAAATTATGTGTAACCAATTTTGGACTGAAAGGAAGGTGAACTGTGAAGGCAATTTTATTACAGAAGAGTATCCTATTTTAAAAAGATTAATTGAGACGAATTTTTCGGGCATGAATTGTTATCACATTGCTGGAGAATTACAAGAGCAATTGATACAAAATCCGCTAAATACAAGACTTCAAAAATGCTGGCAATGTTATATAAGTCATAAAGTCTATCTAGTTGTAAAACAAATATACTTTCAACTCTCAGGCTATGTCTCAAGCTACTCCTTAGAAACACTCTACCTAATGACATTCAATCAAGCCTTTCTTCAATTTATCACCAGCAATAACCCCCAGTTTCCTATCCCCACTCAAAACAGTATTAGATTCAATTTTTCAAATGTAGTGACAAACGAAATTAGTCGGTCTATTTGCTTCAGTAATCTTGGCCTGGTCATCAGAAGTAGTCGTACTAATTGGTTGAATGTTGCCAGTAACTCAGAAGAAAAACAGCAATTTGAATTGCTTTATGAATGTGTAGCGGAATTTCGATCAAGTATTGATAATCTACCTTGTAATGAATGGACAGAGGAAGAACATTTTAGCGAAATAACTCGACTTTATAATTTAAGACGAGGAATACTTCCCGTAATTGAGAATATCAAACTGCTTTTAGATAGAATCGGAGGCTTAATTCGTAACTTAAATAATACAACTTCTCTTGATATAAGTCTTAGTGAAGAAGATAGTATTACCCTCATAGAAATTTTACCCTCTCCTGACTTACCAATAATTGAGATTGTCGAAAATGATCTTGCTAAAGAAGAATTATTTAAAAATATTGAAAGAGTATTAGTTGGCTTAAGCCAACGTCATAAAAATATTGCATTTTTAACTGCATTATTAGATTATAAGCAAAAACCTCTAGCTAATTTAATCGAAATAGATACGGCCACTGTTAGTCACACACTAAAATCTATTTTAAGAAAATTAATTCGCCTTGTTTCTGGCGAAACAATAACTATAAATTCTGAAATGCTAAAGCATTTTAGAGAAATTTTAAGAAACTTTTATCTATTAAAAACACAAAAATTGCTGCAAGAATTTAGCCTTAAAACCCCTGAGAGAATTACTTTAAAAATAATGGATGAATTTCAATTTAATCTAAATAATGAGCAAAAAAATCGCCAAATTCAAAATGAAATAGTTTTATTATTGAAGGAGTTTTAAAATTTTTCTTACTTTTATTGCACAAAAACTCTAAAACCTCGCAATTTTAATCCTAGAGAGGAAAAAGACAACCACAAAAGTTAAAAATTTTTTAATTATTATTCAATAATAATTACCTCATAAATCAATAAAAAAAAGGAGAAAAATGATTACAGCATCAATTAAAAATCTAACAGCCATTTATAGTGAAAACATCATTATTGAAATTAATGATTTTGAGATAAATGAAGCCAAAAAATCCACCAGTCAAAATTATTCTAATCAAACGAGCAAAAATTATGCTTATAAAAATAAATTAATTAGAGATGCTTTTGTTAAGTATCTTCAAGCAAATTTATTTACAAATAATGAAAAAATAACTGTTAACGATGATACCGTTTGGGAATTTATTAATGGTAGTTCGATCGCCATTGAATTAATTATTAACGAAAATGATGATTTAAGCGATGATACACCTCAAAATTTAGTTAAAAAAGTAAAAAAATTAATACTTATTCCTAGTGAAAATTTAGATATAGAAGAGTGTAGCATCCCAGCAGAATGGGTTGATATTCCTAATTTTGCTGGGGATTATTACTTGCCAGTACAATTAAATTTAGATAAAAAATATTTACATTTTTGGGGTTATATTTCTCGCCAAAGTCTCAAACAAAAAGCCGATTATAATAATACTTTTCATAACTATTATGTTCATCAAACTGATCTAATTACTGATTTAGATTTACTTTGGGTAGCCCTATCCATCTGTGAGGAAAAAGGGGAAGTAAAATTATTGCCTCAAGTATCAGTTAAAGAGGTAAAAAATACGATCGCCAAATTAACCAAAGTTACTCGTTATTCTCCTCGTTTAGAAGTGGATTTTCAAAAATGGGCAACTTTATTAAATAATGAAGAATCCTTAAAAACTTTATATCAACAAAGAGTTAATCCTAAAGCGATTTTGCCATCTTTTACTAACTTAGAAAAATGGTTACAACAGGAATTTGATCAAGCCTTAGAATTAGGATGGGGATTAGTAAGTAATCATTTTACGCCTCAAACATTAGCTTGTTTGCCGATGACGGATAAAGATATTAATCAATCGGTTGAAAAAGCTAAAACGATTAAATTCTCTAGGGAGTTAGAGGAAAAAACCGTTATTTTCTTCTTACAAACCACTAAAAATACTAACAATAATAGATATGAAGTATTAATGCAAGTTTATCCTGATCAATCTGAAAAATATTTACCACTTAATTTAAGTTTTACCATTAGGGATTTAGAATCAGATACAAATATTCAAACTATAATCTCCCAAAAAGGCGATCGCCTAATACAAACAAAATTTAATTGTGATCAAGAAGATAAATTTAGAATCACCTTAACCTTAGACGAAATAGAGAAAAGTGAAGATTTTTGTTTTTAATTATTCATAAGTTATATCTGGTTTAAACTTAAAGAATTAACATTCAAAGTACAAGATAAACCATGATAAACTATGACAAATTCTATTGAACTTCTTTTTATTCCAATCAAGGAGAATGATAAGAATACTGAATATAAAGTGATTGCCACGATACAAACACAAGAAAACAAGTTAGTAATTATGGGCAGTTTACCTTCAGCAAAATCTGTAATTGATGCCTATACAAAATGGCAACAAAGCTATGAAGGATTATTAAAAGCAAACCATCCCGATAGCCTTAGTATTGAACTTATGCCTATTGCTACTAATGTAAGTAGAAGTCAATTAAATGCTCAAACTAGAGAATTAAGAAACCAAATTAACTATTGGCTAAGTTCACGAGGTTTTCAAAAAATTCGTGACAAGATGTTTGATAACTTCAATAAAAATGATGAAATATTTTTGACCATCAGAACTGATAATCTCTATTTATCTAAGTTAAATTTTGAATTATGGGAATTTTTCACTGATCGGGAAAACACAGTTCTAATATTAAGCAATATAGAAAATATGATATAGGAGAGAATTAAAATGAAAGGCTTAGTTATTCTTGGATATACTGAGGGTATTGATATAGAACA
>CAZWLZ010000301.1:0-4754 GCA_964634505.1 uncultured bacterium
TTACCAAAATTGCGCCAAGGGCCTTGGGCTAATAATTGATCATTAATAAAAGTTTTTCCTCTTTCTTCATCTCCTTCCCCCGGAAAAGGTACAATTATTTTGGGACTAATACTTAAACCTTGATATTCGGCATTAGGTAATTTTTGAATATATTGTTGGGCAACTTTGGCAAAATTTAGGTCACTTAATTTTTTATTGGCGATCGCCTCTGAAAAACTAATTGAACCGGGTTGAGCTATGATATTCAAGCCATTAACAAAATTAACTTGAGAATTACGGGGAGTTGCTACTGGTTGTTTTGCTAATTCCCATTCATTAGGAATAATACCACTAAATTTGAGGAAATCTGGACTTAACATAGAAGGATTAAGATTTTTGGCTACGATGGTAATAGTTAATTCTTCAATGTTATTTAAAGATGGCTTTACCGGATTTTCTGCTATGGGGGCTAAAGGAGTTTCCATATTGTTTAATAATTTAATAACTTTTCGTTAAATATCTTAACTTAAGTCGTGATTAATCTAAAAATACTACTTCAAAATTAAGCTATTTCAATGTATTTAATGCTTAAGTTGAAGATTTTATTAATAAAACCACAGCGTGGACAGATATTCCTTCTTCTCTTCCTTCAGCCCCTAATTTCTCATTGGTAGTAGCTTTGATGCTTATTTGGTCGAGATTTATCTCTAATTTTTGAGCGATATTTTCTCTCATGGGCATTAAGTGCGGTTTGATTTTAGGACGTTCTGCAATGATAACCGAATCGATATTACCAATTAACCAGCCTTCAGTTAAAATTAATTTATTTACTTCTTCTAATAAAATCAAACTATTTGCACCCGCCCATTTTTGGTCACTAGGCGGAAAATAATGACCAATATCACCTAAACTCAACGCTCCTAACATAGCATCCATAATAGCATGAGTTAAAACATCGGCATCACTATGACCTAATAAACCTAATTCGTGAGGAATATGGACTCCCCCTAAAATTAAGTCTCTTCCTGTCACTAATTGATGAATATCATAGCCATTTCCAATTCTGATCATGTTTATGTCGGTTTTTTCTAAGGTAAGGATAATAGTATTATAATTAATTCAGTAATTTAGAGTTAACTTCTGGGATCATTTTTGAGTGATTAAAATTTAATTAATCATGTGTTAAAAAGAAATTTTACTATAATTTTTATGTTGGATTAAAAAATTACTATGGCAAATAAACAACAATTAGCTTTACTAAAAAGTGATATTATACAATGGAATGAATGGCGAAAAAATAATCCTTCTGTTAAGATTAATTTGGGAAAAGCTAACCTCAAAAATGTCAACCTCAACAATGCTAACCTCAACAATGCCGACCTCAACAATGCCGACCTCGAAAGTGTCCAACTCAAATATGCTAATCTCAACAATGCCTACCTCGGGAATGTCCACCTCCCAAATGCTAGACTCAAAAATACCAACCTAGAAAATGCTAACCTTAACAATGTCTTTTTATACTATGCTAACCTAGAAAATGTTAACCTCAAAAATGCCTTTCTTTACTGTGCTAATCTAGAATATGCTAACCTAGAAAATGCTAACCTAGAAAATGCTAACCTCAACAATGCCAATCTCAAATATGCTAACCTCAACAATGCTAACCTCGAAAATGCCAATCTCAAAGATGCTAACCTAGAAAATGCCAACCTCGAAAATGCCAACCTCGAAAATACTAACCTTATTCGATGTAAAGCATTAAAAACTAACTTTAACAAAGCTAATTTAACAGGTGCTTGTATTGAAGATTGGCATATTAATGATGAAACTAATTTTGACGGGGTAATTTGTGATTATATTTATCTTAAATTTGATTGGAATCCCATAAGATTTTTAGAACGCCGTCCTTCTGATGAAAGTGAAATATTTGCACCAGGTGATTTTAAGCGGTTAATAGAAAAATCTTTTTGGAAACTTGATCAACCTATTTTAGAAGCAAAAGACGATTATATTAAATCATTAAAAGCTGATAAAGAATTTTTACAAGAAGAACTTAAAGCAATGAGCAGTGGAAATAATAAGATCATATTAAACTTGACTGAAATAGTAGTAGAAAAAAATAAGCAACCAATCAACAATATTAATCAATATCATTATGGTAATGGGAATAATACTGGCGGGAATCAACATAATTTCAATAAAGGCTAAAAAAACCAGCAGTAACTTCAAATTACAGCAAAAAATTTTATTTGAAACAGCCCCTATTGAGTAATGGCGATCGCCATTGTCTTAAAATTAATGAGTATCTAACCAAGTAATTAAATCTTGTGGGGAAGTAAAATCTAATAAATCTTCACCTAATTCTTCTATTTTTTCAATAGCTAAACCCCTAATTTTAATTTCTAATTCCGGTGATAAATAACTAATTTTACGGTTTAACTGACGAATAACTAGAGTGATTTCTTGTTGTAATCCTTCTTGACGACCTTTAGTTTCAACTTCAATTAATTTTTCTTGAAATAGACTTCTTAAACTCATTATTAACTCCAGCTCTTCTAAGTCTGTAATTGGTTTTTCTTTTTGATTATCTTGTATTCTAGTCCATAACCCATAAATTAATTCTAATACTAAATCTCGATTATGGTAACTACTCAGTAAGGCTTGTAATTCTTTGATGGCTTTTTGTTGTACTTTTCCTTGTCCTAAAATTCTTAACCATAAAGTAGCTCTATTTACTGGTCATTGGTGAATGGCCACTAAGCCTGTATTTAAACTAGGGGCTAAAAAATAAACTCCTTTTTCTGGCCAATTCTCTTCAGGATTAGCATTAAAGTTAGTCAAGATATTATCAGAAATTGTAGGGGAGATTATCCATAAAAATGGTAATTTATCTTCTTTTAGTGATTGATTAATTCGTTTAGCTTCTTTGATTTTACGTTGTTGAATATCTAATAATTTACTTAAGCATTCCCTAACTTGATTTAGTTGTACTGGATTACGATAAATTTCTAATAAACAGGGCTTTTGGGCTATTTTGCCCAATAATCCTAATGTTTCGGGGGTTGTGGGTACTTCTTTTAGAGGTTCAAAGTAAACATCTGCTTGTCTTACTTCGCTAGAAATACTTAAGGATGGTATTACTATTCCATAATCTTTATACAATTCTGGTAGGTATTCTTTGACAAATTCATCGTGTGGGTTATGGGTCATTTTTAGATGGTAAAATATTGGTTTCACTTCTTAGAGAAAGATTACTTGAAAAAGTCATCACGAAATTACCATTACCAAAATTAACTTCATTTCTTGAGTTTCTATCTGTGAGTAATCATCAATGACTAATCACCAATTACTGATAATATTGATCTTGTTATTTCGTTTTATAAGATTAAATTTAAGCTGGGAGTAAATTAAAATTATGTCGAATTTAGGGAATGTCGAAACCTATGCTAATAATAGTGAATATGGCGATCGCCTATTTGCTTTGGAAGTAGCAGGTTTAGCAGCACAAAAAGGAAATTTAAAATTAAGTTATCCAACAGTGCGAAAAAGTGGCAATACATTTATCAGTGTGCCTTACCAACGTATGAGTCAAGAAATCAAAAAAATTACTCGTCTTGGGGGGCAAATTGTTAGTATTAAACAAATTGGTATTAATACACCTCTTACTATTAAAGATAGTCAACCAAACACTGAAAATCATCAACCTATGATTGAAACACAAGTAAAGAAAGAAAAAAAAGAACACAAAACTGACATTCCTGTTAATCTTTATCGACCAAAAGAACCTTTTATCGGTAAATGTTTAGAAAATTATGAATTAGTAGCCGAAGGTGGTAGTGGCACAGTTCATCATCTCACTTTTGATTTATCTGGTGGTAATTTACGCTATTTAGAAGGTCAAAGTATTGGTATTATTCCCCCCGGTAATGATGAAACCGGTAAACCTAATAAATTACGTCTTTATTCTATTGCTTCTACTCGTCACGGCGATAAACTTGATGATAAAACTGTTTCTTTATGTGTCAGACAATTAGAATATAAACATCCTGAAACGGGAGAAACCGTATATGGTGTTTGTTCAAGTCATTTATGTAACCTAGAAGTAGGTGCAGATGTTGCTATTACCGGCCCTGTAGGTAAAGAAATGCTTTTACCTGAAGATGAAGATACTACTATTATAATGTTAGCTACTGGTACTGGTATTGCACCATTTCGAGCATTTTTATGGCGTATGTTTAAGGAACAAGAACAAAACCCAGATTATCAATTTAAAGGTTTAGCTTGGTTAATTTTTGGTATTCCTTATACTGAAAATATTCTTTATAAAGATGATTTAGAAAAAATGGCGGCGGATTATCCTGATAATTTCCGTTTGACTTATGCTATCAGTAGAGAACAAAATACTGCTGACGGTGGCAAAATGTATGTTCAAAGTCGAGTTAGTGAATATGCTGATGAATTATTTGAGTTAATTCAAAAACCAAAAACTCACGTTTATATGTGTGGTTTGAAAGGTATGGAGCCCCCTATTTCAGAGACTTTTACCCAAGAGGCTGAAAAACGAGGTATGAGTTGGGATTCTTTACGCAAACAGATGAAAAAAGAAGAGCGTTGGCACGTTGAAGTTTATTAATTTTTTAGTTTAATTTAACTAATTCTTATCGATTCTTTTTCAAGGAGGGGCAAATTAAGCCCCTTATTTTTTGTATAGCAATAGGCAGATTAGTTAGGACATTTCAATCCTTTAGGCAAGAGGTTTAAACCCCGTATTAATG
>CAZWLZ010000302.1:0-4750 GCA_964634505.1 uncultured bacterium
TTTTGATAAATTTCTCCCTTAATAAATTCTGAGGCGGGTTTAGTTTCTGGTAATGTGAGAAACTCGGATAAAGTTAATAATTTCATTTGAGGTAAAGTCGCTATAACCATAAGAAACCATGACTAATTTTAGTAGTAATTTTAAACTATTTTAACGATTTTTCTTTGATATAATTAACCCTGAACTAAAGTTCATGCTAAAAACTTAAGTAATCTTGCTCAAAAATATGACCAATATTCCTATCTTACTCCATCAAAGTCGCTTTGTAAGCCTGCGGCGATCGCTTCCTGAAGATGCCCCTTTTCTCTATGAAAAAATGTATTCTAAACCCGAATTTACTCGTTTATTTAGACTTAATGATCACATTAATAGCGAAGAACAATTACGAGAACGTTTAACAAGAAATTTACATATTCCCCCCACCGAAAGCCATTATTTAGAAACTTTAATTGTTCATAAAAAACACGGTATCATAGGCATTGCGGCTTTAGCTGATTATAATTCTTTTCATCGCCGAGCGGAACAATTATTAGGAATTTTTGAAGAAAAATATCGAATGTCCACTTATCCCGTAGAAGCTGATTTAATGTTAGCGGATTTAGCTTTTAATGCTTATAATTTACACCGCCTTTATGGTTATGCTTATGAATACAACACGAAAGTAAAAAATATGGGAGTAGTTTTGGAAGAGGGCGTGATGAAAGATCATGTTTATGATAAAGTTAGTCAAAAGTTTGTTGATTTGTATATTCATGGTATAACTGTTGAGCAGTTTCGGAAAAATGAATTAATAGCCCGTTTATCTACAAAATTATTAGGTAGAGATATTACTAAACCATTAATTCAGGAAAATCTTGAGCCTATTTCTTCTGAACAAAAACCAAAATTTATTAAATCTGGTTCGATTCGTTTATCTATTTAGAGATACTCTAAATTATAGGTTGATTTGAGGCATCAAAACCCAACCAAACCTACGTTCTCCCCCAAAATTGGGGCAGGGGGCTTAATTCAGTTTTTTTTGTTATTATCAAAAATAAAATTTGATTAAAAAAATTATGAGTGTCATTACTGAAACTAAAATCAATCAAATAAAATGGACGAGTAACGATTTAGAATTATTAACTGATGATAATATTCGTTATGAAATTATTGACGGGGAATTATACATGATCAGAGCGCCCCATTGGAGTCATCAAAACACTGAAGGCAAAATTTATTTGGCCTTACAAAATTGGTCAAATCAAACAAAATTAGGTAAAGCAATTATTAATCCGGGTATAATTTTTAGCTATGATAATAATGTAATTCCAGATGTTATTTGAATTAGTAATGATAAATTAAAAAGTTGTGTTGATGAAGCGGGACATTTTACCAATGCGCCCGAATTAATTATCGAAGTGTTATCTCAAAAACCCAATGATATTAAGAGAGATAAAGAAATTAAATTAAAATTATATTCAAATTGTGGCGTGCAAGAATATTGGATTGTGGATTGGAAATTGCAAACAGTAGAAATTTATAGACGTAATCAAAATCAATTAACTTTAGTAGAAACTCTATTGAATAATGACATTATAACGAGCAAATTATTACCTGATTTTAGCAGCGAAATTAAGGAATTTTTTGTTTAATTTAATTTTTATGAAAAGTCAATAATAAAGGTTTCTAATCGGTAAAATATTAAAAATATAGTGTTTTTCTGTTATTTTTAAGTAAACTTTGATCAAAACAATTATGAGTGTTATTACTGAAACTAAAATCAATCAACTCAAATGGACAAGTAACGATTTAGAGTTATTAACTGATGATAATATTCGTTATGAAATTATTGACGGGGAATTATACATGATCAGAGCGCCCCATTGGAGTCATCAAAACACTGAAGGCAAAATTTATTTGGCCTTACAAAATTGGTCAAATCAAACAAAATTAGGTAAAGCAATTATTAATCCGGGTATAATTTTTAGCTATGATAATAATGTAATTCCAGATGTTATTTGAATTAGTAATGATAAATTAAAAAGTTGTGTTGATGAAGCGGGACATTTTACCAATGCGCCCGAATTAATTATCGAAGTGTTATCTCAAAAACCCAATGATATTAAGAGAGATAAAGAAATTAAATTAAAATTATATTCAAATTGTGGCGTGCAAGAATATTGGATTGTGGATTGGAAATTGCAAACAGTAGAAATTTATATATGTAATCAAAGTCACTTGACTTTAGAACAAACTTTATTAGATAATAATGACGTTATAATAAGCAAATTATTACCTGATTTTAGTTGTGAAATTAGTCAGTTTTTTACCTAAATTTATCCTAGATTAAACCCTCATTTTTAATTAAATAATTAATAATTTGATTTTTATTCTCTAAACCTTGACTATTTAATTAATCTATTCAGCTAACTAAAATTATGTCAGAAACAACTTTTTTAAAAATCCAAAATATTCTAATCAAATACACTGATGTTAAGCCCGAAAATATAACTCTCGATACTAATCTCGAAGAAATTGGTATTACTTCTATAGATATAGTAGAAATTGTCTTTGATGTGGAAACTGAATTTGAGATTGATTTACTTGAACAAGAGGAAGTTGAAGAACGTTTTAATACTCTTAAAATAGTTAGAGATTTGGTTGATGCTATTGATAATTTAAACACAGAAAATTAGCCTGGTTGTAAAATTAAAAAGAATTCTAATTTTTACTTAAACGTTTTTGTCCAATCATTGCGAGGATTATTGGTAACTCGATCAGAATGACATTTTAATTTATTTTATAAAGAGTTGAGTTAAACAGATTGTTTAGTTTTCACTCGGAATGACATTTTCAGTAATTTTGTAAGAGGAAAATTTATTTATGAATCCTATTGTTGTTACAGGCTTGGGTGTTATCTCAGCAATTGGTAATAATTTACCAGAATTTTCTCAGAATTTATTAACAGGAATTGGTGGCATTGGCGAAATTACCTGTTTTAATCCTACTTCTTTTCGCTGTAAAATTGCTGCTGAAGTTAAAAATTATGATCCTAATTTACATTTTGAACCACGAAAATTAAATCAATTAGATCGATTTGCTCAATTTGCGGTAATTTCTGCTAGAGAAGCCGTCAAAAATGCTAATTTAACAATTAATCTTGATAATGCGCATCGTATTGCTGTAATTCATGGTACGGCTGCTGGTGGCGAAAATACCAATAATGAACAATATGGTTTATACTTTTTTGATAAACAAACCAGGTTACATCCATTCACTGTAGCTAAAATAATGCCTTCGGCTTCCGTTTCTCACATCAGTATGGATTTAGGTATAACTGGAGTCGCTTTTGGTGCGAACAGTGCCTGTGCCTCTTCCAGTCATGCTATCGCCATGGGCATGATATTATTACAATCAGGTTATGCAGATGTAGCTATTGTGGGCGGTGCGGAAGCCCCTATTACTCCTGGATATGTGCGAGCTTGGGAAGGCTTAAAAATCTTGGCAAAAGATACTTCTCGCCCTTTTTCTATTAAACGAGGCGGATTAGTTTTAGGCGAAGGTGCAGGTAGTTTAGTGTTAGAAACCTTATCTCATGCCCAAAATCGTCAAGCCTCTATTTATGCAGTGTTAGCAGGTTTTGGCATGAATGCGGATGCTGGTGATTTATTACAACCAAATGTAAAAGGAATTACTACTTGTATGCAAAATGCTCTTAATCATGCCCAATTACAACCTCAACAAATTGATTATATTAATGCCCATGGTACTGGTACTGGTCAAAATGATCAAGTAGAAACTAACGCTATTCATACTGTTTTTGGTGATCATGCTTCAAAATTAGCTGTATCATCTAGTAAATCGATGTTTGGGCATGGTTTAGGAGCGGCTGGAGCTTTAGAGGCGATCGCCACAATTATTGCTTTAAAAGAAAATATTGCCCCTCCAACTATGAATTATTTAGGACTTGATCCTATTTGTGATTTGAATTATGTTACTAATAAGGCTCAAAAAATCACGATTAATAATGCCATGAGTAACTCTTTTGCTTTTGGTGGCTTAAATGTGAGTTTAATTTTTAGTAAAAATTGATGACGAACTTAAAAACTAAAGATTTTGATAAAATCGATTTATCTGTTTTAATTAAGGTACTACAATTATTTATTTTTCAATCAAGATGATTAACAAAAATATTATCTATATAACTGGATTACCTAGGGCTGGATTGATGTTAACATCTCAATTATTAGGGCAAAATCTCCAAATAGAAACTATTAATAATACCTCTCCTTTATGCCAAAGTTTGGTAAATATGAGATCACATCTTAGTAAGGATCAATCTTTATCATCACAGTTAGATCAAAATTTTCAATTAACTTATCAAAGATTAATTAATGCTTATCAAGGATTTGTTAATGGTTGGTTTAATTACACTGATAAAAATTGGATAACAGATATATCACACCATTGGTTAAAGAATATCGAATTATTGCACTCCATCGATCCCAATTTTAAAATGTTAATTTGTATCAGGGAATTAGGGCAAATTTACGCTTCTATTGAAACCCAACATCAACAAACTTTATTATTAGATTTTCCTCAAACTTTAGCTAAATTATCTCATAGTCAAAGAGCATTAAATCTTTTTTCTCCTCAAGGAATTATAGGAGAATCTTTACAAGCAATAGAAGGAATTTTTGATTTAGATGAAAAGTTACAAAAACACTTATATTATGTAGTGTTTGAGCATCTAATTAGTGAACCTTTAGAG
>CAZWLZ010000303.1:0-4664 GCA_964634505.1 uncultured bacterium
AGAGGGAGTTTTAGTTAATTCTTCCCAATTCATTTCCCATAATTTTAATCCTTGTTCATTAGCATAGTTGTAAAGCGGATCAATTTCGATACCATGAGAAAATACTACAAAAGGACTAAAAAATAAAATTTTTGATTGATCTAATTCGTCTGTTTTTCTGTCAATTAAATTTTTTGCTAATAATTTTTCATAACTATTTAATATTATTTGTGTCCAATTGATAATTTTTTCTTGTTGCCAAATTTCCATAATTGATTCTGTTTATAATTTTTGATCTAAATTTTGGTTATTTTGATTCGTTGAAAATAATTTTACTCTTATTAATTAAGTTTATTTAAAAACGAACAAAAATAGATGATTTAATAACATTATCTTTGTTACCTTCACTTGCAATAGTAACAGATTTTAAATTATCAAATAGAGGTTTAAAAGATAATTCTGCTACCTTAATTATAGGAAATTTACTATTAATAATTGGCTCAATTTCTTGCCAATTAAGATATAAATAACCATCATTTTCTTTCGGTAAAGATTCTATTGCTTCTTGAAATTTTTTACTTTCTAAAAGAGACGTTTTATTTTGATTAATACTATTAGTTAAAATGTCAATTGAATTAGTTACAATTTCATATTCATCTACTTTTGTATGTACTCCTTTTACTTGTGTTTCTAAGCTGGTAACATCATTTTTAGAAGTAGTAATTAATTTTGTCCAAGCTGTAATATTTTGATCAACTAAGTTTAATTTATTGATAGTTAATTCTTGTTTTTTTGCTACATTATCTAAGTTATTTATTAATTCTTTTTCTTCATCTTTTGCTACTAATACCCAATTTAATTTTTTCTTTTCTTCTGTTGAAATTAGAGATATGGCATATTCATTTTTAATATTATTAAATATATCTTTTTCAAGATTAATATTTAAGGTTTTTTCTAAGGAAGTAATGCCTTGATTTATGATTTGTTTTAAAGGACTATTTTCTGGTAATCCAGTTTTTATTTTTTGCCAAAATTCTTCTAAATCATTACTGGCGATCGCCAAAATACTTTCTTCTGGTACATAATTTAAAGTAGTTGAAGAGGAAAATAAATTAGGTGTTTTATCTTCTATTCCTTCTACTCCCCAAAGTGCGGCATCGGTAATTAAACCATGAGAATTAGCATTAGTTGAAAAGGTTAAAGTTTGTTCTATAAATTGATTATCTATTTTATTTTTATTACCTAACCAAGCAGAAAATGAGGGTAAATTGAGATAAACTAAACTAATTTTAGGGGAAATTAAATTATTAACTGCTTTTAAATAAGGTTGATAATTAGCTAAATTAAGGGATATTGCTTGAGCATTATTAATGGCTTCTTTTAATACTTGTATATCATTAGCAAACAAAACAAAATCATTAATAACAGCAGTTGCTACCGTAGAAATTTTTTCATTTTCCCTCAAAGGACGTTGATAAATTAAATTCACTCCTTTATAATTATCAAAGATTAACTCTGTTTCTGAAGAAATGCCATTTTCACTGTAAGTAAGTTCTAAAAATTCTTTTGCTAAGTTTGGATTTTTATTTTTTACTACTAATAAATAGCCAGGTTTTGTGCCATTATTAGAGTTATGATCAAAGTCTAAGGAAGTAACAGCAAAAGTTACCTCATTTCCTAACCATGCCTCTAAATTTTTATTATATTTGAATTTAGTTTTTGTTAACAAATTATCTCTAATTTTTATAATATCTTCTTTAACTTTTTTTCTCTCTTTTTTATTGGAAACTAAATTACTAAATCTGGTTATGTCTTGAGGGTTTATTAATAATGAAATCATTACAGGAGACTGTTTTGCAATGAATACCGACGCTGTTGGATTATTTTTTACACCTCCTTTGGTGACCATTGAAAAGTTATTCTGTATAATTAAGAATACACTACTAAAAATGACTATAATAACAGCAATAATAATGATGGTAAATTTAGAAAAAAAAGAGGGAAATTTCATATTTAACTAACTATAAATAGGTGGATTTTTGCTAACAAAATTGATTATTTTTAATCTCTAATTTTTATCTTTATTTCTTAACTTTCTTTAGCTTTATTTTTTCACTAAAATTATGTATTCAAATTCTCTTTTTTCTGAAATTAATCCTCAAGAATTAGCCCTTATTTTAGCTAATAATGATGATCAAAATAATCTACAATTAATTGATGTTCGTGAATTAGAAGAAGTGGCGATCGCCAATATACCTCAATTTATGATAATTTTACCCTTAAGTCAATTCCATCAATGGTCATCAAAAATAAAAACCGAATTAGATCAAAATAAAGAAACTATTGTTATGTGTCATCATGGTATTAGATCAGGGCAAATGTGTCAATGGTTAGTTAATCAAGGATTTACGAAGGTTAAAAATTTGACTGGCGGAATAGATTATTATGCTTTAACTGTTGACTCTAATATTCCTCGTTATTAACCGCAAGAAGATTAATGAATGGGTTAAAGGTGGTGTTGGGGTGTTAGAGTATTTTGGAAATAGAGAATGGGTAATTACATTAAAACAAAGACTTTTTAAATTGGACGGTATAATGTATAAATCTCAATTAATTAAATCTAAAACCTTCTTTGAAGCTGACACCTTCTAATGTTATATTAAATAGCAATTGGATAAAAAATTTTTGAAGAGAATAAAAAAAGCCCATGAAAGTTAAAACTTCATTAAATGAACGTTATGAAAAAATACTTCGGGCCACCATAAAACATTATATAGCAACAGCAGAACCAGTTGGTTCAAAAACCCTTATTGACGAATATGATTTTATGGTTAGTGCGGCTACTATTCGTAATGTCATGGGAAAATTAGAAAAAGACGGATTATTATATCAACCTCATACTTCAGCAGGTAGGATTCCCTCAGACTCAGGTTATCGCATTTACGTTGATAAGTTAATTAAACCAGATGAAACAATTAAAATTAAAATTGATCAATTATTGTCAACACAAATTCCATCACAAAGTTGGAGTTATGAGGCTTTATTGCAAAAAACAACAGAAATTTTAGCCCACTTAAGTGGCTGTATTGCTTTAATTAGCATGCCTCAAGCTGTGAGTAATATTTTGAATTATTTAAAATTGATTCGACTTAGTCAAAATCAAGTTATGTTAATTTTGGTGATAGATTCTTATCAAACAGAATCTATTTTGTTAGAAAATAAAGATTTTTTTGCTAATTTAGATACAGAAAATATCGATTTAATTGATAGTGAATTAGAAATTTTATCTAAGTTTTTAAACAGTAAATTAATTGGTAAATCTTTATCTGAATTATCTACTTTAGATTGGTTTGAATTAGATCAAGAATTTAAACAATATACTAATTTTATTAATTTTTTATTACAAGAAATAAATAGTCATTATCAGTTTTCTCCTTCAAACTCTCTGGTTATTAAGGGTATCTCTGAAGTTTTACGTCAACCAGAATTTTCTCAAATTGAACAAGTTAAAAATTTATTGTATCTTTTAGAAGAACAAAAAGATCAACTTATTCCTATTTTTTTCGACTTTCCTTTTTCTCAAAAATTTAAGGTTAGTATTGGCTCAGAAAATAAATTAAAATCAATGGACTTTTGTACTTTGATTTCTGCTATTTATAAACAGGGCAAAAATAATATTGGTAGTGTTGGTATTATAGGTCCTACACGGATGTACTACGAAAAGGCGATCGCCTTAGTAGAATCGACAGCTAATTATTTATCTGAAACTTTAAGTTAATCATTGTTTCTATTAAAAAAATAATAGAAATAGTTTTGTTTAAATATGATTAATTCTAAAAAAATTTACTATTTTTAATTAGGTAAATAATCTAAATTCAAAGTATCTTCAGGGGAAAAAGGATATTCTTTAGGAAAAGCATAAAGAGGTAAACCAGTTTCTGCTTGTGCTAATTCTCTGGCATCTTGATAACATTCTGCAAATATTTCTAAATATAATCGCTGTAAACTTGGACTATCTTTAAATGAATCTTTAATTCTTTTACGATGTTCAATGATAGTAAATAACCAACTATTAGTACGTTTCTCTGGTTGATATTTATATTTAAGTAAGTGCATTAAAAGAATCCTTAAATTGCTAGTAACCGATTTTTTTTCGCTTCTTCCCATCGCTTCAATTTCTTCAATTAAATTTTCTAAATCAACTTCTTGTAATTTTCCTTGACGTAATAAATTGGCAGTTTCCTTAATCCAAAGATAAAAATCTTTTTCGTATAAATTACTCTCGCTTTTTGTTTTTTGATTGCTTAATTGACTGGTCATAATTTTAGCTAAATAAAAATATTACATACAATTCAGTTAAATTAGATTAGAAGAAAGCCTTAATTTTTTAGAAGAAAATCAATTTAGCTTTTTCTTATTTGACAATAAATCTAATCATTATTTTAATAATGTCCTTTTTGTAGATTTAAAAATTGGGTCAATTCTGGTTTAAATAACAATTTTACTTGACCAGTAGGCCCATTTCGATGTTTAGCAATAATTATTTCAGCAATACCTTGATCAATACTATCGGGGTTATAATATTCATCACGATATAGCATTAAGACTAAATCGGCATCTTGTTCGATCGATCCAGACTCTCTTAAATCGGACAACATAGGGCGTTTATTTGTTCTTTGCTCCAC
>CAZWLZ010000304.1:0-4645 GCA_964634505.1 uncultured bacterium
GTTCACTATATCCAATAATGGCATTAAGAGGAGTGCGTAACTCATGACTCATATTCGCCAAAAATTCACTTTTTGTCTGATTGGCATTTTCTGCTAATTCTTTCGCATTTTCCGCTAATTCTTTAGATTCCTTTAATTTTTGTGCTTGTAAATTATTTTCCGTTAATAATTCCTTTACTTTATTAACTAATCGATTAAAAGAAGTTGCTAAAATACCGACTTCATCATGTTGAAAAACATTTGCTTGTAAATTAAAATTAGATTCTTCCGTAATTTTTTGAGTAACACTGGTTAAATTTTGAATGGGATTGGCGATCGCCCGACTAGTATATTCAGCTAAAAAAATAGCCGTAATTAAAGAAATAAGTAAACTAAAAAGTCTGATTTTTTCTGCTATTTTATGGGCTTCAATTTCATCCAATTTAGCTTTTTGTTCTTCTTCTAGGGCAATTCGATAGTAATCTTTGATTTTAGTAGGGAATTTAATAAATTCTAAAAAATGGGGATTACGCACTAATTCTAACAGTAAAATTTGAGCCTCTTCTTTGCCTTTTGGTGATGAGGTTAAAGGTAAAACCCTATCAGAAAAACTTGTTACCGATTGTTTAAAATTATCGACAACAATTAGATAGTCTTCTAACAATTTATCCAATTTACTAAAAGTAAGGTCAAATTCAGAATCTTCTACATCATGGTTTTTCTCAGCGAGATGTTGTGTGATTAATTGATTTATACGATCTAATCGAAGTAATAAAGCATCTATTTCCTTTTTAAAGTTCTTGGGGTTTTGTAAATGAGGAGAAAGTTGATTAGCTGGACGATTAAATAAAATTCCTATTTGCAATTCACTTAAAATTTCTCTTTCTTTAGAGGCATATTCTCTTATTTCTGATGCCCTTTCTCTGTATTGATCACTTAAAAATGAACCGATGATTGCACCAGTAAGGGTGATAAATAAAATCAAAATATTACCATAAAGAATTTTGTTTTTAATCGACATCTCAATCTCACCAATAATATTATTTTGCTTTTTTAATCATGGAAAATTTTACTTATGTGTAAATATATTTGTTGTTCAATTTAATAATTATTAAACAAAGTACCAAAGATTGAATAGATTATACTCTAATAATAAAATCAATATATTTTTAACTATTTTTTTTATGAAAAATGATCAATCTCCTATTCTAATTATTGGCATTCAGCGTTCAGGATCAAATTTATTAAGGTTAATGCTTAATCAGCTACCTTGTATTGCAGCCCCTCATCCTCCTCATATTTTAGAAAGATTTTTTCCTTTATTGCCTACTTATGGCGACTTAGATAATAATAATGAAAATTTTGCTTTATTAGTCAATGATGTTTGTCAATTAATTGAACTTAATCCCGTTCCTTGGGAAGGGGTAAATTTCGATCGCCAAGATATTCAAAATCGTTGTCGAGTTAATTCTTTAGTTGCTATTTTTGTCTCTGTTTATGATGTCTTAGCCCAAGCTTGGGGTTGTCATCGCTGGTGTTGCAAAAGTATGGCGAATGTTTATTATTTGCCCCAAATCAATGAATATTTATCCGACAAGGCAAAATATGTTTGGCTTTATCGTGATGGAAGAGATGTGGCTAATTCTTTTACTAAAGCAGTAGTAGGGGAAAAACATTTTTATCATCTAGCTCAAGAATGGGCTAAAGTTCAATCTTTAGCTTTAAAAATCCGTTGTCAATATCCCAGTCAATTTTTTAGTCTAAGTTATGAATCTCTGATTTTTGATCCTGAATCAACTCTAAAATCATTATGTAATTTTTTGGAAGTAGATTATTCTCCAGCTATGCTAGATTTTCACGAATCACATGAAGCTTTACAAACAGCCTCTTCTAGTTCTTTATGGCAAAATGTGACTAAACCTATTATCAAAGAAAATACCCATAACTTTTTAAATTATCCTCACGAAGATGAAATTTGTATTTTTGAAGTGATGGCAGGAGAAATTTTAGATAGTCTTAATTATGAGCGTATTTGCATGAAAACAGAAGCCCATAATTTTACCCCTGAAGAAATTGCTATATTTGATCAACTTAATCAACAAAGAAAACAAGAAGTTAATCAAACTATGGATTTCGAAGATCAACACAGAAGAGAAAAACAAGCGGCTTTATTAAATAACATCAAGTCACGTCAAAAAAATAATTTTTTATAAAAATCCCTAATCTTGAAATTATGGAAAATGATCGTGATCAAATTAATCAAGTTATACCCCCTCCTGTTTCTTTAATCTCTCTCTGTTTGATTTTTTTGAAAGTAGGAAGTACAGCTTTCGGCGGTTTTATGGCGTTAATTTCGGTGGTAGAAACTTTAATTGTGCAAAAAAAAAAATTACTAACCCATGAGGATATGCTAGATGGTGTATCTTTAGCAACGATTTTACCAGGCCCGATCGCCTTTAATGCGGTGGCTTATGTGGGTTATCGTTTGCGAGGTAAATGGGGGGCTTTAATCAGCGGTTTAAGCATTCTTTTTCCCAGTTTCATTTTAATGTTAGGTTTATCAATTCTTTATTTTCAAATAGGTGAAATTCCTACTTTAAATAAAGTTTTTTCAGGATTTGTCCCCGCTATTACAGCGATTATTTTTTCGGTAGCGTTGCGTATGGGTACAAAAATTATTAACAATTGGCAATCTTTGGCGATCGCCATCATTTCCGCTATTTTGTTAAATTTTGTAGGGGGTTTTTACATCTCACTAATGATCATTATGGGATCAGGTTTAGCAGGATATATATTTTTTTATCCATCAACTTCCCATCAAATTGAAAATAATACCTCTTCCATAACAATCAAAAGCGATTTTTCTCGCACTAATTTAATTATTTCTCTCAGTTTGTTAATTATTTTATTATTGCTATATATTATTCCTTTACCCTTTTTAGCTAATGATAGTCTTGCTAAATTATTCATCACTTTTTCTGGCATGAGTTTAATGCTATTTGGTGGGGGTTATGTATTTATTCCCATGATTCAAGAAATTATTGTTAATGGCTATGGTTGGGTAAATCAAACTGACTTTACCAATGGTATTGCCTTGGGACAAATTACACCAGGCCCCATATTGATTACAGCTACTTTTATTGGTTATGCCGTCAAAGGTATTCTAGGGGCGATCGTTACCACCATCGGAATGTTTTTCCCCCCAGCACTTTTAATAATCATTTGTACTAATTTACTCGAAAAAATAAAAAATTCAGTTATATTGCAAGCCTGTTTAAAAGGTATTCGCCCAGCCACCATAGGAATGATTTTTATAGCTGGAATAGTTTTTATTCAAACCATAGAATTTCATTGGGCAAGTTTAATAATTTTTATCTTGGCAAATTTAGCTATCTGGAAATTTAAAATAGAAGTGGTTTTTATTATTCCTATGGCTGGAATATTAGGATTATTACTTTATTAACCCATCATGGATTTGGTCAAAAATTAAAATTAAGATTTATTAAAAAAAGTTTCTCTTAAAAAAAATTAACTTAAAATTCTGTTTATTAATCGAAAGTTTTATGACTTGATCAAAAAGAGTATAAAAATAACTTTAAAACAATCTAATTCTATTAACATTCGATTTTCAGTTTTTCATTACTTAATACAATCAATAAAAATGAAAACAAAATCAATCATAACAGCCTATATTCTGTTGAGTTCATTATTAATTAATTATTTCTATTCAAGTGAAATAAAAGCTCAAATAAAACCTAATCAGATAGAAATAGCTCAAACAAACATGACAGAAGATTTTATAGTCTTATCTGGTAGATATAAAATCAAACCCGAAAAACGAGAGCGTTTTCTTCAATTGGCCTTAGCTGGAATGGAAAAGACACGACAAGAACCAGGAAATATCAGTTATAACTTATACGAAGAAGTCGGAGTGCCAAACTCTTTTATTTACTTTGAAGAATGGAAAAGTCGAGAAGCCTTAGCAGCCCATTTAAAACAACCTTATATTACTCCTTTACTAGCGGAATTTTCAGACTTAGTAGAAGGAGACGCAAATGTTCGCATCTACGATATAGATAGCTATACACAAGGACTTTAAACCAATTCTATTTTTTCAAATTTAACTAGATAATAACTCAAAACTAACAATTTTACAAGAATGAAAAATAAATCAATCACAACGGTTTTTACTATTGGCAGTGCATTGTTATTAAATTTTAGTATTAAAACAGAAGTTAAAGCCCATGTCACTGGTAATGAACTTCACAATACCCATAATTTCAGTCTCAATCTTCCTTCTTACGAACAAACTCCCTATTATCAACTACCCAATAATATTCAATTACCAACCCCTTTAACTAACACGGGGGATAATCAATGGGTGTCTTTTCCAGCAGGAGAAGCTAATCAATTCCAAATAGTAACCTTACCAGCGACAATCAATGTCCAAAAACCAACAGTTGCAGGTAACACTATTAATGAAACTAACCTATTAGGAACGGATTTAAGTGGTTTTGATGAAGTTTTAGCAGGTCAATTTCCTCCTGATAGCAGTCGTGTACCAATTATAAATACCATTAGTACCCAAAATCATCCTATTACCCCTTACACTTACTCTCCTGCTACCGTACCTATTACAACAGGTCCAACTCCCCCTATTCATTAT
>CAZWLZ010000305.1:0-4640 GCA_964634505.1 uncultured bacterium
CCCAATACCCGGCACTCTAAAAATTTGTTCAGTAACGATCGCCCCCGTAAAAATTCCGGGAATATCTAAAGCAATTAAAGTTACTACTGGAATCATAGCATTGCGTAAAATATGATTATTAATAACCCCAGATTTACTTAAACCTTTTGCATAAGCAGTACGAACATAATCTTGTTTAAATTCTTCAATTATCGAACTTCTAATAAAACGCATTAAGATAGCAGTTTGATAAAAAGCTAAGACAAAAATAGGCATAATTGATTGTTTTATCTGTTGCCAAAAAGTAGTTAAATCGACAATTTTTAAATTACTATCATAAATAAAATCAAACCAATTCAAATTAACTGAAAAAATAATTATTAACAATAATCCCGTTAAAAAAGTAGGCAAAGAATAACCTAAAAATGCAATATTTGTTAATAAAATATCAATCCAAGAATAACGTTTTATAGCTGAAAATAAACCACCAAAAAAAGAAAATATTAAACTTAAAAAATAAGCCGAACCTACAATCCATAAAGTATTAGGAAGACGCTGTAAAATTAATTCTAAAACTGGACTTCTGCTAGTAAAAGAATAACCTAAATTTCCTTGTAAAAAAGAAAAAATCCATTTAAAATAACGAATATAAATAGGTTGATCTAAACCAAAAGATTTACGAATATTTTCTCTAACTTCTTCTGTAATATTAGGATTAGAAGCAAATTCTCCCAAAGGGTCACCCGGAGCTAAAGCTAAAATGGTAAAAATTACTAAACTTATGCCCATTAAGGTAGGAATTGCTATTAGTAATCGTTTAAAAAAATAACTCATTTCTTATTATTTAATAATTAAATTATTACTTATGACGGCGACATTTTTCTGAACAATATTTAACTTCATGCCAACATTTTGCCCACTTTTTTCGCCAAGTAAAAGATAAACCACAAACAGTACAAATCTTAGTTGGTAAATCAGATTTACGAATATATTTACTCATATTTATTGTTTAAATATAAACTCTTGTTGATAAGATAAAATAATTTATCTTTAATTTATTTTAATTGAAAATCGAACATAAATTTAACTTAAATTTAATTATTATAAAGGCTAAAATTTCTCTCAAATTTAATTTAAAGAAAAAGATCAGATTTTATTTTATACTTACTTTATCTGAATCAAGGATATAAAACGCATAATAATTCTCATTACCCCAACCCTCTAACACCCCAATCCTCCAACACCTTATTCCCCATTCCCTATTACCTATTCCCTATTACCTAATTATGAATATTCAACGTTGGATTGCTAGAAGAGAATCAAATTGGAAAGAATTGGCCTCTATTTTACAAATAATAGAAAAAAAAGGCTTAAAATCTTTATCAGCTGAACAAATTAGTAATTTAGCCAGTTTATATCGTTCAGTTTCGGCCGATTTATCCCGTGCAAAAACTCATCAAGTTGGCTATATTATTGAGCAAGATTTACAAAATTTAACATCTCGTAGTTATACTCAAATTTATCAAGGCGATCGCCATCAAGAATGGAAAGAAGTTATCAATTTTTATAAATACGGTTTTCCTCAAATTATCCGAGAAACTTGGCTATATTGGGCGATCGCCACTGGAATATTTATATTTGCGGGGTTAATTGCATGGTGGTATAGTTGGCAAGATGTAGCATTTATTTCGTTAATTGTACCAGAACATTTGATTACAAAAGTAAGAGATGATAATGAATTATGGATGGGATCAATTTTAGGTAATGAACCTCTTGCATCAAGTAATATTATGATTAATAATATATCAGTATGTTTTAAAGCAATTGGTGGCGGAATAACGGCTGGTTTAGTAACAATATATATCCTTTTTTTTAATGGTTTATTAATAGGTGCAGTTAGTGCTTTAGTTGCTCAGAATAATCTTGCTTTCCCTTTCTGGGCTTTTGTTTTCCCTCATGGTTCGTTAGAATTACCTGCCATTTTTTTCTCTGGAGGGGCTGGTTTATTAATTGCGAGAGGATTATTATTCCCCGGTAAATATTCTCGAATTAATGCTTTAAAATACTACGGAAATAAAGCAGCCAAATTAGTATTTGGAGTGATTCCAATGTTAGTATTTGCTGGTATAATTGAAGGATTTTTTTCCCCTAGTTTATTATTCCCTGATATTGTTAAATATTTAGTAGGAATTAGTATCTTTTTTTTATTAATTCTTTATAGTAATTACGAAGAAAAACAACCTTAATTCTATTACAAAATGACAGTCTATTTAATTGGTGCAGGAATCGGAAAAATTGATTATTTAACTATTCAAGCTAAAAGCATTATCTCTCAAGCTGAGGTATTAATTTATGATGATTTAGTTGATTTAGAATTATTAAGTTTAGTCTCTGAAAATTGTTTAAAAATTAAAGTAGGCAAAAGAGGCGGCAAAAAAAGCACTTCTCAAGATGAAATTAATCAGCTTCTAATTTACTATGCTAATCGAGCGAATAAGGTAGTTAGACTTAAAGGAGGCGATCCCGGTGTTTTTGGTCGTTTAAACCCTGAAATTGAAGTATTATCATCAATTGATTGCGATTTTAAACTAATGCCCGGTATTTCCTCTGCTTTAGCTGCTCCTTTGTTGGCTGGTATCTCTCTGACGGATAAAATTGATAGTCAAGGTTTTATGGTGGTAACTGGTAATAATCCCTTAACTTTAGATTGGCAAATTTTAAGTAAAATTGATACTTTAGTAATCTTAATGGGGGCTTCTCACTTACCCATTATTGTGCAAAAATTGTTACAAAATAGTCAAGATTCTCAAAGGGCGATCTCCATTGTTAAAAATTGTGGTCGAGATAATCAACAAATATGGGTAAGCACATTAGGGGGAATTTTGCAAGAAATTTGTAATATTTCTTTATCTCCTGCAGTGATCATTATTGGTAAAGTAGTAGAAAAACGCAAAATGAGTAATTATCATAAATCTTTTCCTTTAGCGGGGAAAACTGTCTTAGTAACACGCTCGGCTTCCCAATCAAACACCTTTAGACATTTATTAGAAGAAAAAGGAGCTACGGTAATAGAAATGCCCACTTTAATCATTAAACCGCCTTCAAGTTGGGATGGATTAGATCAAAATATTAAAAATTTAAGTCAATTTGACTGGTTAATTTTAACTTCAGCAAATGCCGTTGAATATTTCTTTCAAAGACTTAATTATTTAGGCAAAGATAGTCGTGATTTAAACTTGGTAAAAATTGCCGTTGTGGGTCAAAAAACAGCAGAATTTTTAGAAAAATATGGCATCAAAGCTAATTATATTCCTCCCAATTTTATAGCCGATTCCTTAATAGAAAACTTTCCAGAATCTTTGAATCAAAAAAATATTTTATTTCCTAGAGTAGAGACAGGAGGGAGAGAAATTTTAATTCAAGAGTTAACAAAAAAAGGAGCAAAAGTAATAGAAGTTGCAGCTTATGAGTCTGGTTGTCCTCTTGAAATCGATCCCATTGCCAAAGAAGCCTTACAAGATCAAATAATAGATATAATTACCTTTGCTAGTTCCAAAACCGTTAAAAATTTCTATCAATTAATTGATCAAGAAATATTACAAACAACTGATTTTAATTTACAATCTTTATTAAAAAATGTGGCGATCGCCTCCATAGGTCCAGAAACTTCAAAATCTTGTCATCAACTATTAGGCAAAGTAAATATAGAAGCCACCGAATATACCTTAGAAGGATTAATTACAGCTATTATCTCACATTAATTAATTGACTTATAACCTAACACCTAATACCTAATGCCTGAAACCTTCTTAATTATGTTCAAAAATATTTTGATAATAATTCAAATCCAATTCGACTAACAAAGGAATCATTTTAAAACACTTTTCGGTTAAATTCCATCGATCTTCTCGTTGTAACATCGAAATTAACTTATATTTGAGAGGAATTAAATAACGCACATCATTAGCCGCATAACTCAACTGTTTTTCAGATAAATTAAGGGCATTACCCCAATCCGAACTTTGTGCCGTTTTATCTAATTCAATGCCTTCAAGTTCTTGTACCAGACTTTTTAATCCGTGACTATTGGTATAAGTTCGTGCCATCTTACTAGCGATTTTAGTGCAAAAAATAGGATTGGTTTTAATATCAAAAGTATGATCAAATTGTGCTACATCAAAACGAGCATAATGAAATATTTTAGTAATATTACTGTCTTCCATTAATTTTTGTAAATAAGGTGCGTTGTTTTGCCCTTTGGTAATACGAATAGCCGTAACAAAACCTTCCTCATTGCAAATTTGCACTAAACAAAGTCGATCACGCTGAGGAATTAAACCCATGGTTTCCGTATCAATAGCCAAATCAGAAGACTTCATATAAAGATTAAAAATATCTTCATCAAGATCACGATCACAAACTCTAAAATTGTCTAAATTCATTATAAATAAAGAATAATTAATAATTAACAACAAAATATTTTAACTGATAACTGATAACCATTAACTATTCTGTACTTGAATGATCAAAATTTTAAGTAATAATCTTAATTTTAATTAATCAATAAAATTTAATAATGATCATCACTTTTATAATAGGCGATCTCCTTCTTTTAAATTTTTCAGGCTTTAATTTTTTTATTTTCTTAAGTTTCATAATTA
>CAZWLZ010000306.1:0-4627 GCA_964634505.1 uncultured bacterium
CATCGTATTGGCGATCGCCATTCTGATAAATAACAATTTTTTTAGGACACCAAAACAGAATATTATTTTTAGGATAACCCGCTTTAAATTTATCAATAATTTCTTTTTCTAAATCATCTTTATTGTCTTTGGCTTCATAAACACCGTGACGGAAAATGCCTCTTGTAATAACACCATCGGGATAAATATTCTTTTTACCAAATTTAAGAGATGCTTCCAATACTAATAACCAATCAAATTGACGACAACAATAATGCAGTAAATCATCAAAAGGTTTTCTAAGTTGTTTTTCATCATCACAATTTGCATCCGTCAATTTTTTCAAGTCATCATAGTAAAGTTTAAGGTATTTGCTTGTTGGTTTAAGGTTAAGATTAGAGGTCATTTTAGTTTTAAAATAGTTGTAATTGTGGAATAGACTTTTTAGTCTGTCTTTTCTTAAAATTGATCACAGGCATGATGCCTGTGATCAATTTTAATATTTACTTATCAGAATTATTCTCTTTTTGTTGATTTTCTTGATTTTCTTGATTTTCTTGTTGATCTTCAGCCATAGCTAAATTTAAGATTGGGTTTGATTTTTTATTTTAATTTAAAATATTATTTTTATAAAATTACCAACTAACTTTACAGCAATTCCAAATTCAGACTTATTTATGAAACTACTAAAGAAAAATATTTTACTATCCAATACTTGACATCAAATTTTATTAATAGATATAATAGTAGGTTATGTTATTTTGTTCGGATCAGGTAGAAACATAAGAAAAGCAGTAAAATTGTTAATCTGCTACCTGTACGGCAGTTATTGAGGAAAATTAATTAAGATGACTTACGCTATTGTTGAAATTTGCGGTAAACAATTTAGAGTTGAAACCGGACGCTTTTATGATTTAGATAGATTTGGACTTGATCCTGAAGATAGCCTTATTATGGATAAAGTTCTATTTTTACATGATGAAGATCAAATTCTTATCGGACAACCTTATATTGAAGGTGCGACAGTAGAAGGCAAAATTATGTTGCATCGTCGTGCCAGAAAAGTTATTGTCTATAAAATGCAACCTAAAAAGAAAACTCGTAAAAAAAGAGGGCATAGACAAGATTTAACTAGAGTGATGATTCATTCTATTAATTTGAATGGAAGTGTTTTGTCTAAATATGAAGAACCTGAATATGAAAATGATACTATTGAAGCGGAAGTTTCAGTATAGTATTATCATTACGATTAATAATAAATAATCAAAATCAATACAGTAATCAAAATTTACAAATAATTAAATTATGGCACATAAGAAGGGTACAGGTAGTACAAGAAACGGAAGAGATTCTAATTCTCAACGATTGGGAGTAAAACTTTTTGGCGGACAATTAGCCAAAGCTGGTAATATTATCATTCGTCAAAGAGGCACTAAAGTTTATCCTGGTAATAATGTTGGTATCGGTAAAGATGATACTTTATTTGCTTTAATCGAAGGTATTGTTACTTTTGAACACAAAAGCAGTAGTCGTAAAAAAGTTAGTGTTTATCCCGTAGCTGTAGCTGTTGAAGCAGCAGTTTAATTATATTTAATTTTACTCACTGAATTTTGTTAAACTCCTCTTAATTTTAGGGGAGTTTTTTGTAGGGCAAAAATAGGATACTTCGAATAATTTGATTTCTCAAACTCCTTGAAACAAAAGAGATTTATCAAAAATTTACTTATTATCTCAAACCTTCTTGAAACCTACTACCCAATATTTAATACCTAATCTCTTTGACAAAAAAAGAAAAACTTTGAGTTAAGTCATTTTCTGTTAAAATCAAGAAAATTCTCTATATATACGAAGCAATGGCACTAAATCGCACAAGAATTGCAGTAGATGCAATGGGGGGGGATAATGCCCCCAAAGAAATTGTCGCAGGTGCAATTAGGGCATCCGCAGAATTAGACGTAGATATTCTACTGGTTGGCGATCGCCAACAAATACAGTCTTATCTTGATACACACCATACCACAGTTAGTAATATAACAATTGTGGATGCGGAGGGTGTGATTTCTATGGAAGAAGAAGCAACGGCGGCTATAAGAAAAAAACCGAAGGCTTCCATCAATGTGGCCATGGGTTTAGTAAAAGATAATCAAGCTGATGCGGTGGTGTCAGCAGGACATTCAGGAGCGGCCATGGCTTGTGCCTTATTACGTTTAGGGCGTTTAAAAGGAATTGATCGCCCAGCAATTGGGGCAGTTTTTCCTACAATGTTAGCAGGAAAATCGGTAATTCTTTTAGATGTGGGGGCCAATGTTGATTGTAAACCCAAATATTTAGAACAATTTGCTTTAATGGGTACAGTTTATAGTAAATATGTTTTAGGGGTGGAAAATCCTCAAGTGGGTTTAGTTAATATTGGTGAAGAATCAACGAAAGGCAACGAATTAGCCAAAGAAACTCATAAACTTTTAATGGAGAATAAAAGAATCCCTTTTAGGGGTAATGCGGAAGGGCGTGATGTACTTTCGGGGGATTTTGATGTCATAGTTTGTGATGGTTTCGTAGGAAATGTACTACTTAAATTTGCCGAGGCCGTAGGAGAAATTATGATCCAAATTGTCAAGGAAGAATTACCTTTTGGCATTAGAGGCAAACTTGGTTCGGCTATTTTAAAACCTAATTTGAAACGTATTAAACAAAGGATTGATCATGCCGAACACGGAGGAGCGTTATTATTTGGAGTAGCTGGAATATGTATTATCAGTCATGGAAGTTCGCAATCACCTTCTATTTTTAATGCTATTCGTATTGCCAAGGAGGCCATCGAACATCAAGTTTTAGAACATATCCAAAATTATGATACTGAATACTTGGCCAGTCAAAATACCAAACAACAAGCTGAGGTTTAGTAAAAAGTGATCAATGCTCGATTTTTCCTATCATTATTAATGATGGGAAATTTTCTTGGTTATTTATTCATAATTTAAAGTACTATTTATTAAGTTAAATTTAGAATTTAATTATTTTAAAAAGAATTGACAATTGACAACGAACAATTGAAAATAAAGAAAAGATTTTACAATTAGATATAATCAAAAATTGATTCAATTAATTAAGGATCAAATTCAACAAATTATAACAATCAAGATAAATAAGGAGTAAGTTTTTGGAGCAAATAACGAAAGGAGTAGTAATTGTGGGTAGTGGTGCCGCCATTCCCTCCCAAGTTATCGATAACCATGAGTTAAGTGAAATGGTAGATACTTCTGATGATTGGATTACCTCTCGCACAGGAATTAAAAAACGTCATTTAGCTTCGCCTGAAGATTCTCTTGCTCAATTATCCGCTCAAGCTGGTTTATTGGCGATCGCCAATTCAGGCTTAACTCCTTCAGACATAGATTTAATTATTTTAGCCACTTCAACACCTGATGATTTATTTGGTAGTGCTAGTAAGGTGCAATATTTAATGGGGGCAACTCAAGCTGTTGCCTTTGATTTAACCGCAGCTTGTTCAGGTTTTGTCTTTGCCTTAGTTACCGCTTCTCAATTTATTAGGGCGGGAGTTTATCAAAATGTGTTAGTAATTGGGGGAGATATTCTTTCTCGTTGGGTAGATTGGTCAGATCGTAATACGTGTGTATTATTTGGAGACGGTGCAGGGGCGATCGTTTGTCAAGCCAGTGAGCAAAAAAATAATCTGTTAGCATTTCAATTGTTTAGTGATGGTAGTCAACACGATTGTTTAAATTTAGGTTATCAAGGGGAAACTCAAAATTTAATTAATCAAAAACAGATTAGTAAAGGTGGTTTTAACAACATCACCATGAAAGGAAAAGAAGTTTATCGCTTTGCTGTTAACAAAGTTCCAGAAGTTATCGAAAAAGCCTTATTTAAAGCTAATTTAACTACCGATAAAATTGATTGGTTAATTCTTCATCAAGCTAATCAAAGAATCATTGAAGCTGTTGGCGATCGCCTCAATATTCCTAAAGAAAAACTAATTGTCAATCTAGGAGAATACGGAAACACCTCAGCTGCATCTATTCCCTTGGCTTTAAATGAAGCAGTCACTGAAGGTAAAATTAAATCAGGAGATATAGTCGTTATTTGTGGTTTTGGGGCGGGATTAACTTGGGGTTGTGCTATTTTTTGTTATGGAAAATAATAACTAAATATTCTCTGAGTCATCATTAAATCATTAAAATCACAGTAAAGACAGGGATGGAATTTAGGGGGATAAGGACATTCTTAGATGCTCACTTAATTCCAAAACTTCGATTTGTCTTAATCACCTCTTGCAGAAAATAAACAAAATTATTAGAGTTGTTGCAAAATAGTGTTTTGACAAAATTTAGCTCTTATGTTACAAGGGTTTTAGACAGGTAAAAAATTAATTCGCAACAAGTCTATTATATACGGTTAATATATTCGGGTGATTGTCACCTAAACTGGAGACCAAAATAGACAAAGCCTTAAAAAAAAAGAGGTTCGGCTTGTTCATATTTTCCTTGAGATTTGTACTATAATCACGGAAGTTAAGCATCAATGAAATTAACCAAATATGAAAACTAAGGAACAGTTATTATTAGAAATTGAAAATGCTTCTGATTATATCGTTTCTCAACTGTTAGATTTTTGCTTATTTCTCAAA
>CAZWLZ010000307.1:0-4594 GCA_964634505.1 uncultured bacterium
CCGATGGACGTAAATTTGTGAGTTTTGTGGAATTAGACAAACAAAGACAAATAGCCGAACAAAAAGCTCAACGTTTAGCTGATAAATTAAAAGAATTAGGCATCAATCCTGATGAAGTTTAATTTAATTAAAGTAGGGTTTGTGATTAAATCTCTACTTTAGTTATCTTTAGAGAAAACTGAAAATTAACCTACCAAAGAAATTTCTCCTTTCTCAATTACTTTCCATTTATTATCGCCAATCGGTTTTACTTTAGCAGGTTTTATTAAGTTAAATTTATTGCCACGACGGATTTCACCAGAAGAAACAAAGGCATACCGAGTTAAATCTTCATTCCTTCCGTTGATAAGATTAGTTTGAGGAATTAAATAACAACTTTGATCTAATTCCACAATAAAAAAGTGATTATTAGTAGAAAGAGGTTTGACTATAATATCCTTGATTTTACCATCTCTAAGTTGTTTATAATTATCATCGTCTTGAGATACTTCAGTCACTTGATACTGTTGACTTAAAGATTCAAGATTGTGATTAAATCGTTTGACGAAATTATCAACTTCTGACGACAAAGATTCGGTAACAGATGTTTTCGATTTTTCCTCAAGTTTATTTTTTAAAGTCTCATTTTCTTGTTTTGTTTCCTGCAATTGGGAATTAAGATCATTTATTTTATTCTGAGCGTCTTGATGTAAATTATTGTTTATACTCTTTAATTCATTATTATCAGTTTGTAAACTCTGAATTTTAACCTGTAATTGATCAATAGTATTCTCTAGGGTTTGAATTTTGTTATTTAATTCTGAAATATTAACGTTATCAGTTTCGGAAGCACTGGTAGCAAATGTAGAGTTTTGATTATATGGATTCTTTTTATTTTTTAGATTAAATTCTTCAAGATAATTTTTCATTATATCAGAAATATTATTTAATAATTTTAGTCCTTCACTAGAAAAATTGCCTAAAATCTCATTAACTAGACTTTTAACTGTAGCGATGCTATTCTCATTTTTTACCATCGAAATATTTGAGTTAACTTCAGTTAATTGATTTTGTAATTTTTCTAATTGCTTAAACAATGAATTTTTATCCTCAGAAAAATTCGTTTCAGTTAATTGATTTGGTAAATTCTCTAATTTCTTTAATATCTCTAACAATAAATTTTTATTCTCAGAAAC
The DNA here is from genome assembly GCA_964634505.1 of uncultured bacterium. Taxonomy (GTDB): domain Bacteria; phylum Cyanobacteriota; class Cyanobacteriia; order Cyanobacteriales; family Cyanobacteriaceae; genus CAZWLZ01. The sequence continues at coordinate 1,176 of CAZWLZ010000307.1, forward strand.
ATTCGAGCTAATTTCACTAGAGTTGGAGTTAAATTCACCAGAATCAGAGTTAGTATCATCCGATTCATTCGATAATTGCTCTGAATTTTTATATTCAGAATCAGCTAAATTATCTTGAGATATTCCTGTTTTAAAAGAATTAAAAAATGGTAGTACATTAATCCCTAAAATAACTATTAATAGTAATATAATCAAAATCTCTGGAATAAGACTGTTATTGCTAGATACAGAATTTGTTGATACCTTCTCTTGCAATAAAATTAACTGTTGATTAATATTCTCAAAATTAGTGATTAATTCTTCTTTATTGAGAAGATTGTTTTGAGATTCAGAAGTCTCTTTATTTTTTGTTTGAGAAAAGCCCTTACCACCACTTAATAAACTAATAACTAAAACACTAATTAACAAACTAGAACGAATCGGTTTCATCTTTTTTTCACCTCGATTATTAACTTAATTAAATGAGAAATTTGTAGTAAATCCTTTAGGATTTTAAAAAGCTAAAGCCTTTACTACAAACTGAGTATATAAAGTTAGTTATTAGGATTCTTTTTGTCAGAATCAGCTTTTAACTGTTCAGCCAAAACCTTTAATAAAGACTTTAAGGCAATAATAAAAGGAGGTTCAACTCGAATATTTTGGGCTTTTCCTGTTAGACTTAGGGAAGCTCCTTTGGTTTTTTGTTTAGTGAGATTCCAATTATTAGACCATTTATTCACATCGTCCTTATCTTCACTATCATAAAGAGGTTTAATACTCTTGATATTTAATTCTATTAAAGCCGCATGAAAGTCTGTTAAAAAATTGTTTAAGTTAGACAATTCTTCTGAGATTTTAAAATCAGTAATATTACCTCGTAATTTAACTGGATCAGTATCATTAAATTCTGTTTGATTAACAGAAAACTTCTCTCCTGCAATGGGATCATTTCCATCATTATCTGGGGGAATAATTAGGGAAGTATTTCCATGATTTAAGACTAAACCCCAAGCAACTTCAGCTTTAGGATGTTCACTTAAAGTTGTATTTTCTCTGGTATCTTTCCAACCAGCACCCTTACCTAACATTGCACTAAATAATTTATTAGCTTCACACGATTGGTTAAATTGTCCCCCATTTAACCAGTTTAAAATTTGTGAACCATTACCTCCAATGAAAACAGGAGTAATTTCTTTGATCGGATAAATTGGTTCTTCGGTTAAATTTAGAGATAGCAAAATTAAACCGATATAATAATAAAGTCCAGCTATTCCTAAAGCTGAAAATTTAACAATGTCCTCGAAATCGGGATCTCTCTTGATAGTTTCATAGTTCTTGCTTAACAACTCTTTACCGTAACTAGAAAGATAAGCGTCAATTTTTGCCTCCTTATTTCCACTATTTACTTCCCCTAAAGAAGGTTGAAATTGTCGTTCAATAAAGTCTGGTTTATTAATCAGAAATTGGGTAAATAAATCCCTTCCTGCTAATTGCACCGAACATTGATGAATCAATTTATTGTTATACCAAATACAAATATCAGAAGTGCCTCCTCCCATATCAATACAAGTTTGACGAGGTATATTTTCTTGCAACACTTTTTGAGCAAAATAATGACCTAAAGCAAAACTTTCAGAGTGAGCTTGCTTTGTATATTTCCATGTATGCTCAATTCCAGTTGTTGTAATTAAACCACTAGGGGGTTGAGTTATACCAATAATTTTATTCCAAGTAGTTTGATAATCAGAAATATCAGTGGCAGAAAAAGCCGAAGGATAAGAAATTGCCCATTGAATTTTTCTGACATCATTTACGGCGGCTTCCACTGTAATTAATAATGCTAAATGTTGAAGAAATAGCTTTTGATAGGCAATTTCTTGAGGTTCAGAACTCCATTTTAAATTAGTGTGAATATCTAGATTATTGGGGTTAAATGACTTCATTTCTGAAGGAATGTAAATTCGCCCATCAAGTATAGTTCTAGTATTTCCTTTTGCTCCCACCGTTGATAAAACTGTACTAATAGGAAATGAGTACTCTTGAGGAAATAAAAAGTATTCATATAAGAATTTTGATCTTGTGGCATCTTCTGACGTACCAGTAACTTGCAGTAAAAATTTACTATTGTTCGCCAAATGGGATAAAGATAAAGTTGACTCATTTACTCCATTAATATTGTAATAAACAGAAGTAGAGGAAGTACCCCGATCTATACCTACAATCCATGTTTTATTTTGGTTTTGATTACCTACTTCTTGGGGAGTTTTCAGAAGAATTAAACCCAGTAATTTTGTTGAATCTTTATGATCATCAAGACAGCGAATAAAATTGGGAAAATCATTTAAACGATTATACTCTAAGAACCCTATGTTATTCTTTGATTGGTTATCCTTTAAGTCTATTGCTTCATTATCGGAAACATTAGAAAAATCAACTTTAAATGTTTTCGTATTTGTGCTACTTATGTCATTAAAATAGAATACATAATATTCTCGCCAATCTTTAGCTTTAAAATTAGGCCAAATTTCTAATGTTGGTAGTTCAGTTATGGCGTTTTGTTCTTTGATTTCATAGGGTTTTGTAATTTTATAATACCCTCCTTCTAAAGGTAAAGTTAATTCAATTGCTATACCCGGTTTGCCGCTAATATTCGTAGGACTTAATTTGAGATATTTTTCGGTTAATTCTTCACAGGAAAAATACTCCAGTAGCTTTTCATTAAGAGGTAATAAAGGAGTTAAAGATTGTTCTTGATTATTTGCATCATTATAATTGATGAAATTAGCCTCCTCTGGTAAACAAGCACCCGGTAATAAATTTCCTCCTTTAATGTAATAAAACTCCTCTAAGAAAAGTTCATTTTCCCAAATAAATTCTGTCTTACCATTATTTTGTGTTTGGAAAGTTTGGGATTGAATTCTTTGCTTAAATTCAGTTACATCAAAAGTAACAAGATTAGTGGTGGTATAAATCCAAATATCTTGTGCTTTTTTCTTTAAACCTTTAATAAGTTGTTCTTTGTCAATAGGTAGAAAAATAAATTCGGGATATGTTCTTGTTGTCTTAATCTTAGTAGAAGAAGACATTGCTCTAGCGGCAATTGGACTATGAAGAATATCTAAAACTCCTCCCTCAATTGTCTCACCAAAATAATTAGTGTTGGCACTATTTCTCAGGTTAATATTTGGGGGAAAAGTACGATCTTGAGGATAATGAGCAACTATTTCTTCTTTAAATTTGTCAATTAGTTCTATAATTCCCGTACTATAAGCATTGTTTTGTTCTAATACAGTTGTTTTAAGATTATCTAACCATTTCCATAGTTGCTCTTTCTCATCTTGATTGAGACAATCTTCGGGAGTACCTTGATTATGAGTTTGAGCGGCTAAAGGAGATTGTAATTTGCCGTTGCAAAACCAAGGCACACCGCTCCAATCACC
>CAZWLZ010000308.1:0-4576 GCA_964634505.1 uncultured bacterium
CCCCTAACCCCCCTTTTGAAGGGGGGAACAAGATAACATGGGTAGGGCTATAAAATAAAAAAAAGATAAAAATGAGAACAGATACGCTATTTTATCAACTATTTCTAACATTTCCTTACCTTCTATTTGAATTACTTAATCAAACACCCATAGAGGGTTATCATTTTTATTCACCAGAGGTAAAGGAATTAGCTAGACGTTTTGATGGTATTTACTTTCCTCCTCACAATGTAATTGATCAACCGATCTATTTTATCGAGGTTCAATTTCAAGAAAAAGAGGATTTTTGGTGGCGATTTATCACGGAAATTTTTATTTATTTAGGACAATATAAACCAGCTAATGATTGGATGGCGATCGCCTTATTTGCCTCAAGAAAACTTAGAGAGGAGCTTCCTTTTCAATATCAATTGTTATTAGAAGGGGGAAAAATAAAAATTTTTTATTTAGATGAAATTGAAATAGGAGAAAATTCATCTATAGGTTTAGATTTAATGGCATTAACGGTGAGAAAAGATTCAGAAGCTATTCCCATCGCCAAAAAAGCCTATGAAAAAATAAACCAAGAAAAAAAGATAACACAACCGCTAAAAATTGTAGAATTAATAGAAACAGCATTAATATACAAATTAAAAAATTTAAGCAGAAAGGAGATAGAAGCTATGTTTACTTATGATCAACTAAAAGATACGGTTTATTTTCAAGAAGTTAAACTTGAGGGTAAACTTGAGGGCAAACTTGAGGGTAAACTTGAAACAATTCCTCTTTTAATTCAGTTAGGTATGACGTTAGAACAAATCGCTACGGGTTTAGATTTGCCTTTAGATATGGTTAAAAAAGCTTCTAATTCGTCTTCGTAAAATGTCTTTATTTTTGAAATAAAATTTAAACCCAAAGGAGATAGAAGCTATGTTTACTTATGATCAACTAAAAGATACGGTTTATTTTCAAGAAGTTAAACTTGAGGGTAAACTTGAGGGCAAACTTGAGGGTAAACTTGAAACAATTCCTCTTTTAATTCAGTTAGGTATGACGTTAGAACAAATCGCTACGGGTTTAGATTTACCTTTAGATGTGGTAAAAAAAGCCTCTAATTCGTCTTCGTAAAATGTTTTTATTTCTGAAAATTTATTTTTATATTCACAATATTATCAATCAAAAATCACTATGTCTGAAGTTAGAAAAGCTGTACAAAAATTATATAATACTTTTCCATTCCCCCCCGATCCTCTTTTAGATGAACCACCTCCGGGTTATAATTGGCGATGGTTTTATCGGGCTGCCTATAATTTTTGCACAGGCATTAAACCACCTACTGAAAAAATTAGCATTTTAGATGCTGGATGCGGTACAGGTTCGAGTACAGAGTATTTGATGTCACATAATCCTCACGCCGATATTTTGGCTATCGATATTAGTGAAAATGCTTTGGCGATCGCCAAACAAAGATGCGAAAAATCAGGCGTTTTAGCTAATCATTTGGGGAAGGTAGAATTTCGTCAAATGAATTTAGAAGATGTGGTAAATATTGAAGGAGAGTTCGATTTTATCAATTCTGTAGGGGTTTTACATCATTTACCTGATCCGATGGTGGGCATTAAAGCCTTAGCCTCTAAATTAGCTAAAGGGGGCATTTTTCATATATTTGTTTATGGTGAATTGGGGCGTTGGGAAATTCAATTAATGCAGAAGGCGATCGCTATTTTACAAGGAAATAATCGAGGTGATTATCCCGAAGGAGTTAAAATTGGTCGAGAATTGTTCAAAACCTTACCACAAAATAACCGAATTGTCAAGAGTGAAAAAGAAAAATGGTCTTTAGAAAATCATCGAGATGAATGTTTTGCGGATATGTATGTTCATCCTTGTGAAACTGATTATAACATTGAGACATTATTTGAGTTAATTGAGGCTTCTGGTTTAGATTTTGTAAGTTTTTCTAATCCTCAATTTTGGGATTTACAGCGTTTAATTGCCAATTCTCCAGATTTATTAAAAAAGGCTGATCAATTAACAGAAAAAGAACGTTATCGTTTGATTGAATTACTCGATCCAGAAGTAACTCATTATGAATTTTTCTTGAGTAAATCTTTAGGGAAAAAATACGATTGGCAAGAGGATAATTTGCTATTACAGGCGATCGTTGAAATTCATCCATGCCTTATGGGATGGGTAAATAAAGACTTACTTGATTATAATTACCAGCCCATAACTTTGTCAGATTCTGAATTTGAATTAATGGAATTTTGTCATAATAATATTAATAATAATTTGACGATTAATGAGGTTTTAAAACATATTAATGTTGACTTAAATTTGATCCGAAATTTACAGCAAAGACAATTGATTATTCTGAAATTAAGTTAATTTTTCAAGAAAATACAGGCTAGAAGCCTGTACCACAATCACAATTGACAAAACTACTTTAAACTACACAAAAAATGAACCCATTAATAACAACACTATTACCTACAGCCGTTAATCTTCTTCAAGAATTAGGGAAAACCGATTTAGGACAAAAAGCATTAAATGAAGGGCAAAAAGTAATAGAAGTGGCTATTCCTTTGGTAAAAAAAGCATCTCAATTAACAATTAATTTTCTTTCAGCAGATATTTTAAGCAATCAAATAAATAAGACTAAAACTATTGAACTATCAAAACCCCTAGATATAGTTGATAATGCGTTAAGTCTTCCCGTAAGCTACCAACAAAATCAATTTCAAACGATCAATCAAAAAATTTCTGGAGAGTTAGATTTACTTAGAGGGCAAAATGAAATCTTATTTTTATCTCATTCTATTAATTATTTTTTAGAAAGTCATAAAAGTAGAACAGGTATAGATAGAGGAATATCTTATGCCCTTCAATATGATATTGTGGCGGTGTGTAATTATCTACAAAAAAGAAAAGACTTACGTTTTCCGGGTTATCTTTTGCATCAATTTACTAGCTTGGGAGAAACTATAAAAGAGGTAAATATTTTTTATCATTCAATTTTACATGATGGTCATGTGCTTGAATATGATAAGGAGGAGATAAAAGAAGAATTATCTAAACAATTTGGTATCGATAAAAGAAAGGCGGAGATAGGAATGTATATTCCTTCAGACTTAAAAATGGCAATTTTACGAGAATTTTCTCTCAATACTCCTACAGACAAAATAAATATAATAGATTCATTTTTAGGAAAAATGATGCCGAAGTCAGGAGAGTTAAATGAAGTTGCTCATGATGCACTTTTTATTTTAAAACAAGAATTAATTTGTAATGAAGAATTAGAATATCAAATTGTTAAAAAACTAAAAGTTTTACCTGAACAAAAAATTATTATTCAAACTCCTTCTCTTTAACTTGATGATAAAAGACAATGAAACAAGATAAACTATGCAGGTTATCAGTTACCCTAATTTAAATCTGCCCATTTCTGCTTTTTCAAAACTCAATATCTTACATCAATTACACAATAACAATTTCTTATCCTATCGATAGATGTTCATAAATGATTTATCAGTTAAGCCTGTAAATAAGTCGATTAGTCAATTATATTGAACTTTTTTTTATAAGACTTGTTTCTCCCTTACTCAGAATAAGCTCATTTCTAATCTTTTTCTTTTGGGAATTATCTCATTAGTAACATTCCAATAGTTCGACGCTTTATCCATGTTATATTCCATCAATTTTTGATCAACTTGTTCTAAATTTCTTATTTCTAATTGGTTAATATCTACATCTAAAACCTTAATTATTTCGTCTCCAATGGCTTTAGCTAACATAGGAATAACCGCATTACCAATCTCTCTAAAACCATGCCAAATTGTTTCATGGAATAAAAACCAGTCAGGAAATGTATGTAATCGAGCAGCTTCTCTTACGGTAATACATCTAGGCTGACTGTAGTGAATTGGACGAGCGGCAGTATAAGCCCCTTTATCTCTAGCCGTTCCAGCCCTTAAGGTGTTACATAATCCTGTAGGTGAAAGTTTTAAAAAGCGACTGGTTTTCTCTATATTTCCTTGAGGTGTTGTTTGAAAACGCTGTATTGATTTATCTGTATGATTTGAACCTATATGATTATAGATCAAATTATCTCGTTGTCGATGATGACATAATTTATAGATACCTTGAGAATTTAAGGCAAAATTACTTCTAAATCCTGAATAATCAAGTTTTTGTGACTCTATACCTTGATTTTCACCAATAAAAGCTGGAATTGAACTTAAATCGGCGATCGCCATTTCTACATTATTAAATTCTTGAGTTTCTAAGGGATAACTAACTGGTTTCATATCACTTCGACTCCCCATAAGAATTAAGCGTTTTCGTTTTTGAGGAGCACCAAAAAGACTAGCATCAAGGATTTTAATCGGTTTAGCGATATGATAACCGATATTTTCAAATTCTGTAATTAATTCGGCTAAAAATTGTTGATGTTTTCCCACTGCAATACCCGGTACATTTTCAAAGATAAAATATTTAGGTTTTAAGTCTTTTATTACTCTAAAATATTCAAACACGAGAGAATTACGAGGATCGTTTAACTGTCTTTTCCCCATTAAAGAAAAACCTTGACAGGGAG
>CAZWLZ010000309.1:0-4542 GCA_964634505.1 uncultured bacterium
ATAGTCACAAACAATTATACGGTGCGGTGGCGGGGATTGATATAGATGAAGGGGCAGATAAATATGCTTATCGTCAAGGTTTATTTGTTTTAGCTCAGTCAGGGGAAACTATGAGTATTCTTAATGGTAATAAGTTTGAACCTAGATGTTGGTAATTTTTGATAGTTGGCGATCTCCACAAGAAAAGGCGAGTCCGAATTAGACTCACCCTTTAATTATTGATAGAAACTAGATGTTAGTAATCAAAATCACCACCACCAGCAGGGGCAGAAGATTTATCTTTTTCTGGTTTATCAACGATAATACATTCAGTAGTTAAAATCATACCAGCGATAGATGCTGCATTTTGAATGGCAGAGCGAGTTACTTTAGCAGGATCAACAATACCAGCAGTAAACATATCAACAAATACGTTATTAGCTGCATCAAAACCAGTGTTAAAGTCTTTTTCTTTAACTCTTTCAGCAATTACTGAGCCATTTTGACCTGCATTTTCAGCAATACGTTTTAAAGGTGCAGGTAAAGCACGAGATACAATTAAAGCACCCGTTAACTCTTCATCTTTTAAGTTAGCATTAGCCCACTCTACTAATAAAGGTGCTAAATGTGCTAAGGTTGCACCACCACCCGGAACGATACCTTCTTCTACTGCTGCTTTAGTAGCGTTAATGGCATCTTCTAAACGTAGCTTACGATCTTTCATTTCGGTTTCAGTGGCTGCACCCACTTTGATTACAGCTACACCTCCAGAAAGTTTTGCTAAACGTTCTTGTAGTTTTTCTTTGTCATAAGAAGAATCACTTTCTTCAATTTGACGGCGAATTTGATCACAACGAGTTTTAACGTCTTTTTCATTACCTTCAGCAACGATGGTGGTATCATCTTTGGTGATGGTAATACGGCGAGAAGTGCCTAACATATCAACAGTAGTATTATCAAGTTTTAAACCAGCATCTTCACTAATTACTTGGCCACCAGTTAAGACAGCAATATCTTCTAACATGGCTTTACGGCGATCGCCAAACCCTGGAGCTTTAATAGCTGCTACATTTAAAACACCACGAAGACGGTTAACCACTAAGGTAGCTAGAGCTTCTTTTTCAATGTCTTCAGCAATAATAACTAAAGGTTTACCTTGACGAGCAACTTGCTCTAAAATAGGAACTAAATCTTGAACTAAGGTAATTTTTCTGTCAGTAATTAAGATTAAAGGCTCTTCAAAAACTACTTCCATACGTTCAGCATCGGTTACAAAGTAAGGAGAGATATAACCTTTATCAAAACGCATACCTTCGGTAATTTCTAATTCAGTCTCCATAGACTTGCCTTCTTCTAAGGAAATAACGCCTTCCTTGCCCACTTTATCCATCGCTTCAGCGATCATTTTGCCAACTTCTTCATCATTACCAGCAGAAATTGTACCAACTTGGGCGATCGCCTTAGAATCTTCAACTTGTTTCGCATGATCAGCGATTTTTCCTACTAAAAATTCTGTAGCACGATCAACACCACGTTTAAGGGAAATGGGATTTGCACCCGCTGCCACATTGCGTAAACCTTCTTTAACAATAGCATGAGCCAAAACAGTAGCGGTAGTTGTACCATCACCAGCTACATCATTAGTTTTAGAAGCAGCTTGACGAATTAAAGCAACTCCAGTATTTTCAATATGATCTTCTAACTCAATTTCTTTGGCGATCGTAACACCATCGTTAACGATTTGAGGAGCACCAAACTTTTTCTCTAATACCACATTACGACCTTTAGGACCTAAAGTCACTGCCACTGCTTCCGCTAAAAGATCGATTCCTTTTTCTAAAGCACGACGTGCTTCTTCGTTATAAATTATAGATTTAGCCATATATTTTAGTTTTTCCTTAATATTTTATGAGTACGAAAATGAACAAAATTTGTCTGTAATGAAAATTAGGAAACTACGGCAAGAATGTCTTTTTCAGATAAAAGTACATAATCATCGCTACCTAATTTGACATCTGTACCAGCATATTTAGAGTAAAGTACTTTATCTCCAACTTTTACTTCTACAGGAGTACGATCGCCTTTTTCATTAACTTTACCTTCCCCGACACTAACAACTTCACCAATTTGAGGTTTTTCTTTAGCATTCTCAGGAAGGTAAATTCCTCCTGCTGTTTTTTCTTCTGCTTCGCTGATTTTAACAAAAACACGATCGCCTAAAGGTTTCACAGTGGAAACATTAATGGTAATACTTGCCATACTTATTTTTTCTCCTAGATAATTGTTTATGTTTTTTAGGGGGAACTGCTTTTTAGCACTCATACCCTTTGAGTGCTAATATAACTAACATTAACCAGTTAAATCAACAGGCTAATTAGTACGGGTTTCCGAACTTAGAAGCATTTATAGCAATCTTCAGAGTAATTAGGATATTCTCCTTATCTAATTTATCGCTTTTCAAATATTCATCAAACATATTGAATTTAAAAAACTGTCTAATTTATGCTCAAAAAATTATCTCTAGTTTTTGCTAAATCAATCACAATTTGACACTTTTGATAACGAACATTATCTAAAAAAAGGTGATAGGAATCATTAAACCTAAAGCGGGTAATTTATGTAGAAGTTCATAGACTTTTGTATCAGTAGTAATATAGGTGTCATTAGTCATTATCATTATTTCATGGGTAACAATATTAAGAGCTGGTAAGACGAAATGATTTTTAACCAAAAACTAATCTTTTCGGCTATCTTCTTTTTATTTATCTCAGGCATCCTGCCTGTGCCACATTTTACAATTTCCCAAAAATCTTATTATTGTTATAAAGATGAGAATTGTGTTAAATTTAATTAAGAATTAGTTTTAAACTTTATTATTACTTGACAAATACAAAAAGATATGTTAAGCAAAATGATAAAATTTAAATAAATAAAAAATCAAAGTTACTTATTATCAACTTAAATTAAATAAGAAAGAATCACAAAAAAATAGAAAAAATGAAAATATCTTGGCGCACAATATTATTATGGGTTGTACCCGTTTTAGTAGTAGGGATTTTCTTTTGGCAAGGAAGTTTGGCTACAAATATCACTGATGGGAATAATACAGCAAGTACCCGTATGACTTACGGTCGATTTTTAGAATATATCGATAATGGTCGAGTTAGTACCGTTGATCTTTATGAAAATGGAAAAACAGCTATTGTGGAGGCGATCGATCCTGAACTTCGTCAAGTACAAAGATTACGAGTCGATTTGCCTAATAATTCACCAGAATTGATTACGAAATTAAGAGAAGCAAATATTGCTTTTGATATTCATCCTATTCGTAACGATGGTGCATTATGGGGAGTTTTAGGTAATTTAGTATTCCCCGTACTTTTAATTGGATCATTATTTTTTCTTTTCCGTCGCTCTAGTAATATGCCGGGAGGGCCTGGACAAGCGATGAATTTTGGTAAATCTAAAGCTCGTTTTATGATGGATGCCAAAACAGGAATCAAATTTGATGATGTGGCTGGAATTGATGAAGCAAAAGAAGAATTAGAAGAAGTTGTTACTTTCTTAAAAAAACCAGAGAAATTTACCGCCGTAGGCGCTCGTATTCCTAAAGGAGTTCTTTTAGTAGGGCCTCCCGGTACTGGTAAAACCTTATTAGCTAAAGCGATCGCCGGTGAAGCTGGTGTTCCTTTCTTTAGCATTTCTGGTTCTGAATTTGTAGAAATGTTTGTGGGAGTAGGGGCTTCTCGAGTTCGGGATTTATTCAAAAAAGCCAAAGAAAATGCTCCTTGTTTAATCTTTATTGATGAAATTGATGCAGTAGGCCGCCAAAGAGGAGCTGGTATCGGTGGCGGTAATGATGAAAGAGAACAAACTTTAAACCAACTTTTAACTGAAATGGATGGTTTTGAAGGCAATACTGGCATTATCGTAATTGCAGCTACTAACCGTGCTGACGTGTTAGATTCTGCTTTAATGCGTCCTGGTCGTTTTGATCGCCAAGTAATGGTCGATCCCCCTGATTTTAAAGGCAGAATTGAAATTTTAGACGTTCATGCCCGTAACAAAAAAATTTCAACGGAAGTTTCCATCGAAGTAGTAGCCCGTCGTACCCCCGGTTTTAGCGGTGCGGATTTGGCAAATTTATTAAATGAAGCCGCCATTTTAACTGCCCGTCGTCGCAAATCAGAAATGACCATGCGAGAAATTGATGACGCAGTTGATCGGGTAGTAGCGGGAATGGAAGGCACACCATTAGTTGATAGCAAAAGTAAACGCTTAATTGCTTATCATGAAGTCGGTCATGCTATCGTTGGTACTTTACTCAAAGATCATGATCCAGTCCAAAAAGTAACCTTAATTCCTCGTGGCCAAGCTCAAGGTTTAACTTGGTTTACCCCCAATGAAGAGCAAGGTTTGACTACTAAATCTCAATTAATGGCACGAATTGCTGGTGCTATGGGGGGACGTGCTGCTGAAGAAGAAATTTTTGGTCATGATGAAGTCACCACTGGTGCTGGGGGTGTTTTACAACAAGTTACCAACATTGCACTTCAAATGGTT
>CAZWLZ010000310.1:0-4483 GCA_964634505.1 uncultured bacterium
CTTATCTAGCATCTAAAAAACAACCCCAATGGCAAAATCAAGTTATCGGTTGGGATACAGGGCCTGGTAATGCTTTAATCGATCTAGCTGTAGTTAAATTAACTAAGGGGCAACAAACTTTTGATTTTAATGGTAGTTGGAGTCGGCAAGGCAAACCTTGTTTAGAATTAGTATCCAAATGGCTACAAAATAAATTTTTTCACCAATTACCGCCTAAATCAACAGGTAGAGAATTATTTGGTAGTGCCTATTTAGAAAATTGTTGGCAAGAAGCCCAAACTTTTAATTTGAGTGAAGCAGATTTTTTAGCTAGTTTAACAGAATTAACCGTAAATTCGATTGTCGATAGCTATAAAAAATTTTTACCTCACTTACCTCAAGAAATACTATTATGTGGCGGAGGTAGTCGTAATTTATATTTAAAAGAAAGATTACAAAATGCTTTACAATCAGTAAAGATAATCACTACCGATGAGGTAGGTATTAGTAGTGAATTTAAAGAGGCGATCGCCTTTGCCATCTTAGGTTATTGGCGAATAAACTCTTTTCCTGCAAATATTCCTCAAGTAACAGGGGCAAAAAAAGCCGTATTATTAGGGGATTTACATTTACCTTAAATATAAGCAAATTAAAATAATAACTGATAACATTGACCATGAGTCATACTTTTTTACAGGAATCAGGACGCTGGATTGTACGAGGCAATTGGTACACAAAAAATAAAAGCCCCATAGCCGTAACAGGCGGGACAATAATTAATTGGACACATCCCACTTGGTTTATCATGACCACCAAATTAGTTTTTGAAAACCAAATAATGCCCGAAATTATTTACGATTATAAAGGTCATTTACCTAATGAACAACAACAATACACTTATGTTTTAAATAATAATAAATTGGGTAAAATAGAAGGAGAAGGTTGGTTAGGTTATGATTCAATTGTTCAACGTTATTGGGTTTTAGGAGATGCTAAACGTCAAAGTGGCTTTGATACTTTTTTTTGTTTAGATGAAAATACTTATCATCTTTCCAGTGCAATAATGATGGGAAATCACTTAATAAGCACAATGGAAGCGATTTTAGAACGTAGTTGAACAAGAAATAAAGAATAAAGACAAAAGCAAACATCTTGAGAATATAATAAATTAAGAACAAATTAATCAAAATAAAGAAATAAATAATAGTTAAAGTGGTTATTCAAACTTGATTACTGCTATAGATAATACGAACATTCCTAACCCTACGACTGAAGTGAGAAAAATAAGGCATAAAAATTAAACATATTTAGACGAGTTAAATCATGAGTTTAGAAAAAAAGGAAGACCGAGTTTTACTTGATCGCTATCACCTCATAGAATTAGTGGGAAGTGGTGCTATGGGTCAGGTTTATCGTGCTGAGGATAAATTGCTAGGGGGAGTAGTAGTAGCGGTCAAATTTCTTTCTCAAACTTTACTTAATGATAAAATGCGCCAAAGATTTGAAACAGAAGCTACTATCAGTGCATTATTGGGAGAAAAAAGTATTCATATTATTCGAGTGAGGGATTATGGTATTGACGAAAAAGGAGTGCCTTTTTATGTAATGGAATTTTTGGAAGGACAAAGTTTGAACGAAATGATTAAATTTCAACCCCTTCCCGTAAAAAGATTTTTATATATTGCTCGACAAATCTGTTTAGGTATGGATTCTGCTCATTCAGGAATTTATCTTAAAGGGGAATTATGCCCTGTGGTTCATCGAGATATTAAACCAAGTAATATTAGCATTATTCAAGACCCAACTATCGGAGAATTAGTCAAAATTTTAGATTTTGGTATCGCTAAATTGGTTCAAACTAATTCTAATCAAACCCATTCTTTTATGGGTACTTTAGCCTATTGTTCACCGGAACAAATGGAGGGAAAAGAATTAGATAATCGTTCTGATATTTACAGTTTAGGAATAATGATGTATGAAATGCTTACTCTTGAGATGCCCATTTTACCAGAAAATTCTTCGTTTGGTAGTTGGTATAGAGCCCATCATGATTTACAACCACGACCTTTTGAATCTCATCTAAAATTACCGGATTCTCTCAAAAATATAATTATGAAATGTATGGCGAAATCTCGTGATGCTCGCCCTCAATCGATGGGAGAAATCTTAAAGGTAATAGATACTTTAGATCAACAAATATCTACCAAAAAACAAGCTAATCAAGTTAAGGAAGTGGTCGAGAAAAAGCAAGTTTTTATCTCTGATGATAAAACAGAAAATATTACCGAACCTCCAGCTTACAAAAAATCGGGTAATGTTCTAATGTGGCCTTCTAGTAAGCCTATTCAAAAAATCGTTTTTCCTCGAGTTATTAGCACTTCTTCTGAAACTTTTACTGGTTTATGGGTAATGTTAGAAAAGGAGGATATTGAAAATCGAATATCGAGTATTCGTTACAATCAATTTCTTTTTCTTAATTCTCCTCATCCTATGATTTTATGGATTACGGTAATTTACAATGCCGCCTATAGCGCACGTTGGCTTCCCTGTTATTTAGATTTAAAAACTCTCAGCGGTCAACAAGTTACCTCTACTTTAGCTGATTTAGGGGGTTATCGGATTCTCTTTTTTGCCATGGAAGAACCAGAAATCTGTCAGCACACTATGACTTCTACCATTGCACCTAATCAATGTAAGGTAATGAAAGAATGGCTTAAAATTAGCAAAAAGTTACCTAGTACAAAAGAAGCTTCTGTTAGTAAAAAAAGATTAAAAGAGGAATTTCAAAAGTTAAAACCTAAAATTTTACAAAAATTAGAACAAAGTCATAAATAATAGTTGACAGTTGTCAATACACATTAGAAAATAGAGAATAAAAAGCAAGACTCCATGGAGTTGGCCTACAAGAAATCTTAATAATCTTTTACCTTAAAGCGTTCTTCCAATTTTACTCTGTGTTTCCCTACTTATTAATTATTAGTTAACTTCCATGGTTTGGTTACAAAAATTGTTCACTCAAAATAATACTGCTAGTAAACCGCCTTCCGAGACTTATCAAAAAGATTGGTTGTCTCTTGATGTTAATGTGTTTGGTCAAACTAAGATATTTTTTAGTTCAGATCGAGAAATTGATCTTTATGAGTTAGAAGAACTTTGCGATTCTGTTGGTTGGGCTAGGCGACCGATTAGAAAGGTAAAAAAGGCCATCGAACATAGTTATTTAGTTGTCTCTGCTTGGGAAGTTAAAGGGGCTAAACCTTTTTTGATTGGGTTTGCTAGGGCTACTTCAGATCATGCTTTTAATGCAACGATTTGGGATGTGGTTATTCATCCTCGTTTTCAAAATAAGGGATTAGGTAAATTATTTATGCAATATATGATTAGAAAACTACGTAAAAATGATATAAGTAATATTACTTTGTTTGCGGATGCTCATGTGGTTGAATTTTATCAACGTTTGGGTTTTTCTCTCGATCCAGAGGGCATCAAAGGGATGTTTTGGTATCCCGATTAGGCTTGGGGTGTTAGGGTATTAGGGTATTGGAGGGTTTTCTTCTCGTCAGATTTTAAGTAATAATGAAAAATCTTGAGATAATCAATTTCTGATTGTAAATTATAAAAACTTATTGTTTATTCCTCATTGCTTCTTACTTTATCCAAACCGTAAATTTTAGAATGAAACGCCCATGCCTGATTAGGGGGGAAAATAGGTTTATTTTTTTGAAGATTGTATTGATTCTTACAATGTAATATTTATTTTTAGGTGATAATTAAGTTATCCTAGTTAGTAAAAGTTTATCCTTAATAAAAACCAATAAATTCTTATGGCAAGTTCAACTATTCCCAATTCTTTTCCTACTGCTGGTCATGAGCAGATGTGGCAAGGTTTAAAAAAGGCGATCGCCAATAGTTCTGGTTTCCAACAATGGAAAGAAGAAACGAATCTAATAGCATCATTATCTGAAGAAAATTTAGATGAGCAAGTGCGTTTATATCTTCGTTCTACTTTAGAAACCTTAGCATATTAACAAAAAAAAAGGGCAACTATAAATTAATTTATTGCCCTAAAAATAAAACTGAAATTAAAGTGGAGCCGAGCAGAGTCGAACTGCTGTCCAAATCGGGTATTGACTTATTGCTCATTCACAGGTTTATCTCTTCTAATCCTCAGAGCGGGAATTATCTCTTATTCCTGATAACGGGATTCTCTAATTAAATCTTAATTCAATAATAAATTAGAGGAACTTTATTGAAAGCATCCGTTGATTTTTGCCTATACTATTTAACGGAGTCATAATATAAGCACTCGTAACCGTAAGGTTTTTTCTTAAGCTGCTACAGGAGCTGCTTTACGAGCGAAAGGAACGATGTTGTTCGCATTTACTATTTTTTTGAGCCATTGATTAACGAGAGATAACTCACTCTCGACCTGTATCACAGTTCAGCTTTCGCCAACCTGTCGAAACCGTTGCGGCCCCTTGCCGATACTTTTTTATCTTATCGT
>CAZWLZ010000311.1:0-4481 GCA_964634505.1 uncultured bacterium
GTCTCTGTCATTCGGGCTGTTTCTAGGAGTTCAGTAGGTAAAGTAATGTTCATAACAGTGAGTACAAGTTATCGTCGATGATGACATTATAGCTTTTCTCTGAGTAGGTGCAACTCTCAAACACAAACTAAAACCATCAATCAATGAAAAATTGGCGATCGCCTCTTCATTCACTTGAGGGGGTATTTTTTTTGTTTCTATCCATCAATTTTTATTAATTAATTGATCGCAAGTAGTTTTTTGTGGTACAACAGCAACTCTCAATATAAATGAATGAATCTGTTGGCTAATGGCTGAAACGCTTATTTTGTGATTATAAAAAAAGGTTGTATCCCACTAATTACGTTATAAAAAATTCATTCGCCAACAGGATAATAAATTTCTCGGATGAAAGCTATAGTCAGCTAAAGCTGACTAAAAACAATATTTATTTAAGGGATTTTAATGCTTTTTTAACCGGTTAAAACGGGTTTAAGCTATTAGCTCGAACATTAGTTCAGAATAATTGCAAGAGTTCTTTTTTTCTATAGGAGCAACTTGGCTTAATTATTCAAATGGGGTTGTACTTTCACCCGAACTAAAACACAAGTGATATTATCATGCCCATTAACTTGATTAGCTAAATCAATAATTTCGATTAAGCCCGTATGAAGATTACTTTTAAAACTAATTAAATTAGATAAATGAGTTTCCCCATGATTTTCTAATAAATCATTATCAGATAATCCATCTGAACATAGAATAAAAAGTGCATCTTCTTTAATTTCTGATATTTTAATATCTGGATGTACAAAATTATTATCTCGAGGTCCTAAAGCTTGAGTTAATTGATAAGCATCCATTCTTTGATAAGCTAATTCTCGAGAGACTCCGTTTTTCATTTCCATTTGAGCCACAGAATGATCGGTGGTTAATTGTTCTAATCCCCATTTTCTGGTGAGACGATAAATTCTACTATCACCTACATGGGCGATCGCCAATTTATTGCCCTCAATTAAAAGTAAAACAAGAGTAGTACCCATACGTTGATTACCACTACTACCTTTGGCAATATTAGCATCATAAATAATTTTATTAGCACTTAAAATAGCATTTTTAATTTCCTCTTCCGTAGGAAAAGTTTCAAGCCAATTTTGATGAAAATAATCAGCAATAGTTTGAACAGCCATGGCACTAGCAACCTCCCCAGCAGAATGGCCTCCCATGCCATCACAAACTATATACAAGCCTCGCCCTTCAAATTTAACACCTTGAGGAGTTTCTTGTTTCTTGATTTTGCTATTAATGCTAAAACAATCCTCATTATGACTGCGACGACGGCCAATGTCAGTAAGCCCAGCATCAGTTAAATTTAATAACTGCATGGGTAAAACAACCGTTGGTTGATCATCAATATCACCAGTTATACCCGTAGATTCTTCTACAGAATCTTTAGGTAAATCATCATCTTCAAAATTAAATTGCTCAGATAATTCTTTTAATTCTTCCTCTGAATTTAATAATAATGGTGTATTGTCTTCTTCTAAAAGTGATTTTAACTGAAATTCTTGCAGAAGAATAGGTAATTTAGCTCGTAATTGTTTAATATTCTGAATTTCCCCACTGTGATATAAATCTAATAATTGGGAAACAATATTTTTGTGATCAATTTCTTTGTCCGTAAATAATTCAAGCCATATCTTAATTAATTGGTCGAGAGAAGGAGGATTTTGGCGATCGTCATGACATATTTGTTTCATAACTAAAATATCATCTTCATTGATGCCAATATTATCAATTTGTAATAAAGTTTGACAACAATTAAGTTTGCTCAAATTTCTCCATAATTTAGTCATTAACTCAAAATAGCTAAGCATTTGAGGGAAAAGTAAATCTCTCTTCGTCTTTGCATCCTTTAATGATTCCCAACCATCACTTTGAGAAATAACTACAAATTCTTGATTCGTAGTCTCATCAATCCAAGCATCATATAAATCAGGAATACTAGGAGAAAATTCAGCTAAAGTAAGATAAGGAAAAGCAGAAGAAGGAATACCTGCATCAATTAAATTTTGGCGCCCAACTTCATTAATACTTTCTAAAACAGTATCTAAAAAACATTTTTCATAAGGTTTAAAATCGATGATGGGTAAGGCATAAAATTCTTGATTTTCTACTTGCCAAAAAGGTCTAATAGAATCTAAAATCTCCTCATTGAAAACCCCATAACGAAAAGATGAATTTAAATAGGAAACAGAATCTGTTTCTTCCGAATTATCTTTACTTGATGATCTAAATTCAGGTAAAGACAAAGAATTTTGCTTTGACTGCACCACAATTAATTGATGAATATCAATAGTCAAAGCATCACAATTGGGGCAATTCATTTTGCCAATAAGCACTTGTTCGCCACATTGGTGGCAACTTTTAGAAATTAGTGAAATACCGCATTTTTCACAAAATTTGTTTTCTTCTATATTTTCATGTTGGCATTCTGGACAAATAAGCATAGTAATTAATTAGTAATTGACAGTTGACAGTTGATAGTTAATAGTTGACAGTTAATAGTTATTTGATTACTCTTTATACTCTATTGCTTGTTATGACTGTCTTTTCTTAAATAAAAATTATAGTTATAATCAGCAACGCCTTGAAAACTTTTTAACACCAAATCTTAATTATATACTATCGATAATTAACTGTTTATTCTTTATTTTTCATAATATAATTAAATGTAGATAATCTTTTTATTATTTTAATTTAATAAAATATGAATTAGAAAACAGGGCAATTAATTCCGCCTTAAAAATTAACTTTAGATGATTTTAGAAAAAATTTTTCATCAATGAAGATTTAAAACATAAAGATGGGTACATTATCAAATAAGCATCTCTTAAATTTATAATAGGTGCGTACATTCTGTAGATAGTCTTTTTATTATTTTAATTTAGTAAAGTATGAGTTGGAAAACAGGACAATTAATTCAGCGAGGGAAATATATAATAGAGAAAATACTTGGAGCTGGTGGTTCGGGCATAACCTATTTAGCTAGAGATACCAGTACTAAAAATCCTGTTGCGATTAAAACCCTTAATGCCACCATTCAAGCTCAATCAGATTTCCATAAGCATCAAGAAAGATTTGTTCAAGAAGCCTTCAAATTAGCTCTTTGTAATCATAATCATGTAATTAAAGTCAATGACGTATCGATGGAAGATAATTTATGGTTAATGGTTATGGAATATGTTGACGGTGCTAATTTTGAGTCTTTAGTGAAAAAAAAACAAAAATTATCTAATCCCGAAGCTATTCTATACATTTCTCAAATTGGGAATGCTTTAGCTTATATTCATGAACGAGGTATTTTACACAGAGATGTAAAACCAGCTAATGTTATGCACCGTACGAATCAAAACGAAGCAGTTTTGATTGATTTTGGTTTAGCTAGAGATTTTATTGAAGATAAAACTCAAATTCATACCAATTCACGTACAGATGGCTTTGCACCTATAGAACAATATGAGCGTAAAGCCAAACGAGGTGCTTCTAATGATGTTTATGCTTTAGCTGCCACTTTATATTATTTTTTAACGGCTCAAATTCCTTGCCCCGCTCAATTTCGGATTCAAGGGAGTAATTTAGTTACACCTCAAACCCATAATCCTGAAATTAGCGATCAAATTAATTATGCTATTCTTAAAGGCATGGAATTATTACCAGAAAATCGACCTCAATCAGTCTTAAATTGGTTAAGTTTGTTAACAGGAGAAACCCAAACTGAAAGCCGTGAAATTATGGAGAAGAATCAACCTTCAATTATTGAAATTCCACAAATTCCAGCTAATAAACCTCGAAAAACTCAGTTTACACCTTTGCGTTTACCTCGTGTACCACAAACTCATCCAACTAAAAATTCTTCTGTAGTATCTTCTGAGACTTCAAAAAGTAGTATGAAAGGTTACGATCCTTTTAATCCTCAACGATTTAAAGAATCCAGCCCTTCTAATAATTTAGAGCAGCAAACAAAAGAACTAAGTGTACCGTTTATTGTAAAACAAATAACATTACAACAGCCATTAATTGATGCGAATAAAGCAGATAAACAAGAAAATAAAGAGAAACTTTCAGAAGTGGGAATTGATTACACTGTATTACGGGATTTACTTAAGGCTGAAAAATGGGAAGAAGCGGATAAAATTACGAATGAATTAATGTTAAAGGTATCAGGAAAAGAAATTTTAGGATGGATTGATAAAGAAGCAATGAAAAAATTTCCTTGTCTTGATTTACAAACTATTGATCGATTATGGGTTAAGTATAGTGGCGGCCGTTTCGGATTTTCGGTACAAAAAAGTCTCTATATGGGGTTTGGTGGGAAAAGAGTTTTTGATAGAAAGATATGGGAATTAACGGGAGATAAAATTGGTTGGAGAGTTAATGGTAGTTGGATATTGAAGGAAAATTTAATTTATGCTAAAGATGCTCCTAGGGGGCATTTACCT
>CAZWLZ010000312.1:0-4481 GCA_964634505.1 uncultured bacterium
ATCAATAACCCCCGGTAATAGGGTTAAATTAGTAGCATCAATAATTTCTCCTTGATCATAAATTAAATTTGTCCCAATTTCAATAATTTTACCGTCTTGAATTTTAAGATCAGTTAAAATAAAGTCATTATTTTCAGAGATTATCGTTGCATTTTTAATAAATAAATTAGAATTAATACCCATGATTTAAAAGTAATAGATTAAAATTAGTCAATTAACATTATGTTTTAAGTTAACATTATTTAATTAGTTACACAAAATTAATATTGATAAATATATAAATTTACTATGATAGGCAAAACAAATTCAGATTTTGAGAAAAACAATAATAAAAATCAAGAAGAAAATACTTTCGTTGAAATAGTCAAAACTGTTGTGATGGCTGTATTCTTGTCTATTGGGATTAGAACTTTTGTAGCCGAAGCTCGTTATATTCCTTCTTCTTCTATGGAACCTACTTTATTGGTTAACGATCGCCTAATTATTGAAAAAGTTGGTTACCATTTTAATGAACCAAAAAGAGGAGATGTGATCGTATTTAGTGCAACCAAAGCGTTACAAGAAGAAGGTTATAATGAGGATTTTATTAAAAGAATAATTGGTATTCCAGGGGATACTGTTTCTGTTCATCAAAGAAAAGTTTATGTTAATGGTCAAGCTTTACGAGAAAATTACATTAAAGATGCCCCTGATTATGATTTCCCCGAAGTTACTGTACCAGATGGACAATATTTAGTCTTGGGAGATAATCGTAATAATAGCTACGATTCCCATTATTGGGGTTTTGTACCTAAAGAAAATATTATTGGTAGAGCCTCTGTTAAATTTTGGCCTCTTCAAAGAATGGGCTCAATTAACGAGAAGCCAGTATCTGCTGAAACGAATCCTTAAAAATTTTTACGTTTAAATGTAAGATTGTCAAGCCTCTAAATATAATACGGATTTTTGTTAAGTTGGCGATCGCCAACTTAACAAAAAGTTTAAAAAAGAAAAAACTTTTATAATTAAAAATAGTTCAATTTATTACCATAAAATCAATGAAAAGTCAAGAATTAATTCAAGATAATTTTCAATTAGAGGGCATGAGTTGTGCTGGATGTGCGATCGCCATTGAGAATGCTATTAAAAAAGTGGAAGGGGTTAAGGAATCTCAAGTAAATTTTGCTATGAATCAAGCTAGAGTAGTTTATGATCAAAATATTACGGGCATTCATTTAATAGAAAAAGCCGTTAATTCTGCTGGTTATACGGCTAAAAAAATAGACGAAAATAGAGCGAATAATTATGATGATTTAGCAGAAAAAAAGAATCGAGAAAAAACAAATTTATTAAAGAAAAAATTAATTTTAAGTAGTATTATCAGTGTCTTTTTAGTAATAACTTCATTACCAATGATGACGGGATTATCTATTCCTTTTATTCCTCATTGGTTACATAATCCTTGGCTACAATTACTATTAACAACTCCTGTTTTATTTTGGTGTGGAAACTCTTTTTTTAGTGGAGCAATTTCAGCCTTGAAACATGGTAATACTAATATGAATACCCTTGTTTCTTTAGGCACTGGAGCTGCTTATTTCTATTCTTTGATAGTTACTTTTTTGCCTGACTTTGTGATTAGTCAAAATTTAAAACCAGATGTTTATTATGAGTCGGCTTCTGTCATTATTGCCTTAATTTTATTAGGTCGATTTTTAGAAGAAAATGCTAAAAAACAAACCTCTAATGCTATTCGTAAATTATTAGAATTAGAGGCCAAAACCGCTAGAGTAATTCGCAATCAAATTGAACAAGATATTCCTATTGAAGATGTAATTTTAGGCGATATTATTTTAGTGCGTCCGGGTGAAAAAATACCTGTGGATGGAGTCATTATTTCAGGCAAATCGGCTATTGATGAAAGCATGGTGACGGGTGAATCTTTACCTGTTGAAAAACAAGAAAATGATGAGGTTATTGGGGCAACTATCAATAAAAGTGGTAGTTTTCAATTTAAAGCCACAAAAGTAGGTAAAGATACTACTTTAGCTCAAATTATTAAATTAGTTGAAAATGCCCAAGGAAGTAAAGCACCTATTCAAAAATTAGCTGATCAAGTTACCAGTGTATTTGTTCCTATTGTCATGGCGATCGCCATTATTACTTTTTTGGCGTGGTTAGTCATAGCACATAATGTTACATTAGCATTAATTGCGGCGGTAAATGTTTTGATTATTGCTAGTCCTTGTGCCTTAGGATTAGCAACGCCTACATCCATCATGGCTGGCACGGGGAAAGGGGCTGAAAATGGTATTTTGATCAAAGATGCGGGTAGTTTGGAATTACTGCATAAAATTAAAGTTATTGTCTTAGATAAAACTGGCACAATTACCGAAGGAAAACCAGTTGTTACCGATTTTTTTACTCTAAAAGGTACTAGTAATAATAATGAAATAAATTTATTAAAACTATCAGCAATTATGGAAAAAAATTCAGAACATCCTTTAGGAGAGGCGATCGTTAATTATGTTAGAAATCAAGATATATTTATTGATAGTTTTTCATCAGAAAAAATCAAGGATTTTCAAGCAATTGGTGGTAGTGGAGTAGAAGGAATTATTGATAATAATTCCATTAAAATTGGTACTAAAACTTGGTTAAATAGTTTAGGAATTAATACTCAAGAATTAGAAAAAAAATGTCCTCTTGAATTATTAACAAAAACTACTGCTTGGATGGCGATTAATAATCAAATTGAATCTGTTTTTGCTTTTGCTGATGCTGTTAAACCTTCTTCTAAACAAGCAATTGAAGCCTTACAAAATATGGGTTTAGAAGTAATAATGCTAACTGGTGATAATCAAGAAACAGCCGAAAAAATTGCTTCTTTCGTAGGAATAAAAAAAATATTTTCTCAAGTTAAACCTGAACAAAAATCCCAAAAAATTAAAGAAATTCAAACCCAAACCAATAAATTAGTTGCCATGGTAGGAGATGGCATTAATGATGCCCCCGCCCTCGCTCAAGCTGATATAGGTATTGCTATTGGTACGGGAACAGATGTGGCGATCGCCGCTAGTGATATAACCTTAATTTCAGGGGATTTAATGACCATAATTAAAGCCTTAAAATTAAGTAAATTAACCATGAAAAATATTAAGCAAAATTTATTTTTTGCCTATATATATAATATTATTGGTATCCCCTTAGCCACAGGTATTTTATATCCTTTTTTTGGAATTTTACTTAATCCCATGATTGCAGGAGGTGCAATGGCATTTAGTTCGGTTTCAGTGGTAACAAATGCTTTACGATTACAAAAAATTAAACTTTAGAAAATCTACCCATTACACCTCCATCCATAAAGGGTATTTATTTTTAATCTAATTAGAGTTTTCATAATTATCTCCTTTTCTTGTTGCCCCTTAGTAAGAGTGGTTAGAGAACTTTTTTCTTGTTCCTCCCTTAGTTAGGGGGGATCATTTCCTCAATTATGGCGACAATTCCCTCTAAGTTATTTAAAACTTGATCATTTCTAAATCGTATAACTTCTAAGCCATATCCTGCTAAAATTTCGGTTCTTTCTAACTCATATGCTGGAGCGTTTTCTTGATAATGACTTTCTCCATCTACTTCTATTACTAATTTTAATTGAGGACAATAAAAGTCAACAATAAAGTTATCAATTGGACGTTGTCGATGTACTCTAAATTTAAAATCTCTTAAATAATCATACCAAAGTTTTTTCTCTGCTTTGGTCATATTTTTTCTTAATTCTTTTGCTCGGGTAACAAGGTTTTTATTGTATGGTAGATAGTTCATTTTATTAAAGATTTGATCATCTAAATCCCCTTTTAAGGGGGGCTTTTTTTGTTCCCCCTTTTTTTAGGGAGGCTTTTCTTGTCCCCCCCTTTCTTAAGGGGGGTTGGGGGGGATCGTTATCCCTTAAATTTACCTTGATTTAAGAGGCTTTTATTCTGTTTATTAAAGATTTGATCCCCCCACCCCCCCTTGCTAAGGGGGGCTTTTTATTTTAATCTGTGTCTAATTCTCTACCCATCCTATATTTAATGTCATAGTTAATTATAAAGTCTAATTATTAGCAATAAGTAAATTTTAAAATTTTATAACAAGTCTAAAAATTCATTAACTGTTAAATCACAATCTCTTAAAATTTGAGCAAATAAACCTTTTCCAATCGTCTCATTAGAATGGATTGGAATCACTGTTTTTCTACCGTCAGGATGTGCTAAAAAGTGATGACTTCCTTTAATTCTAATCACTGAAAAATTAGCTTTTGTTAAAGCCTTAATTATTTT
Organism: uncultured bacterium; assembly: GCA_964634505.1. Classification (GTDB taxonomy): domain Bacteria; phylum Cyanobacteriota; class Cyanobacteriia; order Cyanobacteriales; family Cyanobacteriaceae; genus CAZWLZ01. The sequence continues at coordinate 4,299 of CAZWLZ010000312.1, forward strand.
CTTTCCACTTAAAGCAGGGATATTACTCATATTAGCTATTAATAGCTACTCTTTGAACTCCGATAAATTCTAGTGGTTTAAATTCTTCTTTTTCTACTTCTAAACAAAGTTCAATAGCTTCTGTTATTCTCTCTAATAATTCATCCATTGTTTTTGCTTGTGTATGACATCCTTTCAAGGAAG
>CAZWLZ010000313.1:0-4471 GCA_964634505.1 uncultured bacterium
GGGCATAGTTTTAATAAATTAGTTCAATATACTTTTAGTTTCAATAATTGTAATGCCTATTGCTATGTTTAAGTCTATTTATTATGTCTTGATTTATTGACACTTAAAGATAATTGACAATTGACAATAGACAATAGACAATAAGCAAAGGTAAGTAAAGAAGAGGAGATAAGATAAAGATAATTAATCATAAATTGTCTTGATCTCAATTATTAATTATTAATTATTAAATAATGACTTTTAGTAAAATTTTGATCGCCAATAGAGGGGAAATTGCCCTCAGAATTATTCATAGTTGTGAAGAACTAGGTATTGCTACTGTTGCTGTTCATTCTACTATCGATCGCCATGCTCTTCACGTTCAGTTAGCAGATGAAAGGGTTTGTATTGGCCCTGCACCCAGTAATAAAAGTTATCTCAATATTCCTAATATTATTTCCGCTGCTTTAACTCGTAATGCCGAAGCCATCCATCCGGGTTACGGTTTTTTAGCAGAAAATGCTCGTTTTGCTGAAATATGTGCCGATCATCAAATTACTTTTATTGGGCCTAGTCCCCAAGCTATGATAGCTATGGGTGATAAGTCAACGGCTAAAAAAACCATGCAATTAGCTAAAGTTCCTACTATACCAGGGAGTAAAGGCTTAATTACTTCTGAACAAGAAGCGAAGGCGATCGCCAGTGAAATTGGTTATCCCATTATGATTAAAGCCACAGCTGGTGGTGGTGGCAGAGGTATGCGTTTAGTTAAAAGTGAAAATCAATTAACCAAATTATTAGCAGCAGCCCAAGGAGAAGCGGAAGCAGCTTTTGGGAATGGGGGAGTTTATTTAGAAAAATTTGTAGAATCTCCTCGTCATATCGAGTTTCAAATTTTAGCTGATAGTTATGGAAATGTCGTTCATTTAGGAGAAAGAGATTGTTCTATTCAACGTCGTCATCAAAAATTATTAGAAGAAGCCCCTTCTATTGCTTTAACCCACAAGTTACGCCAAAATATGGGTAATGCCGCCATTAAAGCAGCTAAATCAATTAATTATGTGGGTGCTGGTACAGTAGAATTTTTGTTAGATAAACATGGTAATTATTATTTCATGGAAATGAATACTCGTATTCAAGTGGAACACCCTGTAACTGAGATGGTGACTGGTTTAGATTTAATTAAAGAACAAATTAGAATCGCTCAAGGTGAAAGATTATCTTTTTCTCAAAATGATATTATTTTAAAAGGTCATGCTATCGAATGTCGCATCAATGCAGAAGATCCTGATCATAATTTTCGTCCAAGTCCGGGTAAAATCAGTGGTTATCTTCCCCCTGGTGGCCCCGGAGTTAGAATGGATTCCCATGTTTATACGGATTATGAAATTCCAGCTTATTACGATTCTCTCATTGGCAAATTAATTGTTTGGGGTGAAGATAGACCAACAGCAATTAAAAGAATGAAACGAGCTTTAAGAGAATTTGCCATCACTGGAATACCCACTACTATTAGTTTTCATCAAAAAATCTTAGATAATTCTGAATTTTTGGCAGGTAATATTTACACTAATTTTATTGAACAACATTTTAATCTTTAATTAATTTTAGTTTGATCTCAATTATTCGTATTTTACACCCTGTAAACTATAGTAATAGGAAATATTATTATTTAATTCAACATTCCTTAATGGATTTGTGATCCATCATCATTGAATTAACGTTCATCGGAAATGTTAATTGTTTTGCCTTGATAGATAGGAATAGGAAAGCAAACTAAAGCGATTAAAGTTAAGAGGTGAATTGACCAATGAACTAGAGTTAAGCCTAAAATAAAGGCACTTATACCACTTAAGACAGCTAAAATTAAATAAACTTCTTGATTTGTACGTTGATAAATCAGTACACTAATTAGAATAGAGACTAAAAACAAAAACAGAAAAACAGATGTGATCATAAAATTTCACCTCATAATATTCTTAAAATTAATCTTGTTTGCTTTTTTCTAATTAATAATTTAACATTATTTTTTTTTATTTTTCTATTGTTAAGGTAGAGAAAATACTATTGTTATAATTCTTTAAATAACTTTATATTTTACTTATTTCTTATTCTGAAAAACTTAATTTTTCTTTACTAATTATAGTTATTTAAAAATTTACTTCCTCGTAATATTTCATTAACCAATTTTTAAGGTGAAATGTTGCTAGACAATCATCTTCGTTATACCTTAATATATATTCTATATATTGGCGATCGCCAGTTATTAACCATTGATCATACCAAACAACACATTGATCCCCACCTATAAATTCTCCATTCTTAAGCTGATTTTGTCCATTTGGACTACGCCAATAAAAATTTAACCAATTGGCGATCGCCTTAAGTGAATAATTTTCAATGGGCAAAATAATATTATTTAAAACATATTTATGTAAATCAAAAAAACGATCTAATAAAGCATTTATTTCCTTAATAGGGGTGTGATAAAGTAAGCCTAATCGTCTAATGGTTTCTACTTCATAAGCAGAATAATGAAAAATAGGAGCGTTAGAATAAACTGTTAGAAAATCTAAAAATTGTTGCCAAATAATAGCTTCATCAGTGGGTTTTTCAGCGAAAAAAGAATAATATTGTTGATAATTATTTTCCTTATCTATTAATAAAATACCTAATAAATAATCTGTATTAATTTCTGGTTCGGCTTCAATATCGAAATATAATTCTACCTTAAAATTAGGAATAAAAGGAAGAGAATTTTCTTTTAAAATAGGAGTATTTGTTAATAAAGATTGGGCTTGTTTTTGAAGAGTAATAATAATAGATGATTCTAAAGTATAATTAACTTTTTCTGGAGAAATTTCCCCTAAACTTTTTAGATCAAAAATAGAATTTTTTTGTAATAATTCATACCTTGATGGTGTGATACCAGGTACTAAAGAAAGATGTTTTGTCTTTTTAGCAATCTGATAACAACTGGTCTGCCATTGACATAAACTACACTGTTGACGAGAAATAAATACTTCAGGTTCAATTTTTTGTTGTAAAATATTAATACATTTTATAATCACTTCTTCTGTGCGAGGTATCCAAATATTTAAGTTTAATCTGTAGCTGTTTTGATCTCTTAAAATAATGTTAGCAAAAGAAGGAGTAAAATCTTGAATTTTACTAAGAATAATACTCGCAAAACTAGCTAAAATTTTATATTCGGGTTTCGGATTTTTTCCTAATTGAATATTAATAATTGAGTAACTCCAATCCCCAAAAATAGAAGGAATATTTTGTTTTATTAATAGCGTTGGTGAGGCAAAATAACTAATATTTTCTGTGTCGATATAATGCAATTTTCCATAATAAATAGTATCAACTCCTTCCCTCATTAAAGTAAGAGTTTCTTGTGCTAATTGAGTCCAATTTTCCCCTTCAATTTTTTGCGGTTGTTGATAATTAGAATAGTATTTTTCTAAAATATTTTTAGTATGATTTTCCCCTTCTTTTCTTAATTTTAATAAAAAATCTTTTTCTCTATCTTTTTCAGTTTGATTACCATAAATATTTAAAAAAGCACGTCTTTTACAACGTTTATAATTCAATAATAATTCATCCGTTATGAACATTCATTTTTCTCTTTTTGTTAATTTCTAATTTATTTACTTTAATATATTAATTATGTTTGTTTTACCCTTAAATTAGGCAACTCAAGTGTAAAATAATGTAGTTTATATCTATAGCTTATAGGATTTTATGATAATATTACGGACTAAGTACATTAAAGGACAAAGATTTAAGTAAATTTTAATGACCAATATTGAACAATTTAGACAACAATTTTCAGGTTTAAATAATAAATTTTATTTTAACTTTGGCGGGCAAGGAGTTTTATCTAATCAATCTTTTCAGGCTATGGTTGATACTTATAATTATGTTGAAAAAATAGGCCCTTTTGGCTTAAAAATTAAGTCTTGGTTACAACAACAAACCACTGATTTAAAATTGGCGATCGCCAATGAATTAAAAGTAGCCAAAGAAACCATTACCATTACCGAAAACGTTACAGTTGGTTGTAATATTGCCCTTTGGGGTATTGATTGGCAACCCCAACATGAAATAGTATTAACTGATGCGGAACATCCTAGTATTATTGGTATAGTACAAGAAATTCAGAAACGTTTTAAAGTAAAAATTATCACTTGTAAAATTACCGAAACTTTAAATCAAGGAAATCCTCTCAAAGTAATTGAAAATAGCCTTACTACTAACACTCGTTTAGTAATATTAAGTCATGTATTATGGAATACAGGGCAAGTATTACCCCTAGAAGAAATAGTCAATCTTTGTCATCATTACCCTAATAGTAACCAAAAAATTCAAGTATTAGTGGACGGTGCGCAGTCAGTAGGATGTTTGTCCTTAAATTTAACGGAGACAAAGGTGGATTTTTACGCCTTTACAGGGCATAAATGGTTATGTGGGGCATCGGGCATAGGAG
>CAZWLZ010000314.1:0-4448 GCA_964634505.1 uncultured bacterium
CACCATCACACCATCACACAAAGATAAAACCTCTTCCATTTGTTCGATCGCCTCATGCTTTTCAATTTTGGCGATTACTGGCACAGATTTTCCTGCACTAGCAATTAAATCTTTAATTTCTTTTAAATCCTCTGGATTACGAACAAAACTCAAAGCTACCCAATCAACTCTTTGATCTAAACCGAAGATTAAATCTTGCTTATCTTTCTCTGTTAAAGCCTTAACTGATAAATAAACTCCGGGGAAATTTACCCCTTTATTACTAGAAAGTCTGCCTCCTACTACCACTTCACAAATTAAATCTTTTTGTATTTTATCAACTTCTTTGACACGCATTTCTACTTTGCCATCATCAAGTAGTATAGTTGAATTAAGAGGAACTTCTTGAGACAAATCCACCCCTTCACAACTAACAAAACTAATCTTTTCGTTACATTCGACATTTCTACTGGTTAAAGTATATAAATCGCCTGTTTTTAAATCGATAAAACCTTTACCTTGTCCTTTTTCTTCTGGTGATACATTACATTCAAATTTACCTAAACGAATTTTAGGACCTTGTAAATCTTGTAAAATACCAATAGGTTGATTAAGTTCGTTTTCTGTTTGACGAATTAAGCGAATGGTATTTTGATGTACTTCATGGCTACCATGAGAAAAATTTAAGCGAAAAGTTGTAGCACCCGCTAAAATCATCTCTCGAAGAGTTTGAGGATTAGCACAAGCTGGCCCTATGGTAGCTACTATTTTAGTTCGGCGAAAGAAATTTTGAGACATTATAACTAAATTAAGTCATTGCAAAACAATATTATACTCTAGTTAGGTTATTTCATTATTGTTAATTTATTTTTACTTGATTTAATGGAGATCGCCATTAATATTAGGACAAAAACAAGGGGTTTAAACCCCTTGTTAACTTAGTATTTTTGCTTACAGCAAATTTCGTTCAAACGTGCCATATCTGTAAACTCTTATAATCTTGACGGAATTCATTTAAGAATATATTTTTGTGGCTCATTTGATCGAGAACTGCTGTAATTCTTAAAAAAATTGATCATTGTGGGCAAAAATCAATAAAAAAAGTCATAAAATTTGCATATTTTCTCCCCAAATTTCTCAATTTACTAATAACGAAAACAAAAAGAGGAAAACATTATGCAAACACTCAAAAACTCAACAAAAAAAATTTTAATGGGCATCATATCTTCCGTAGCAGTATTATTCCCTACTGTAGTAGTATTAGCAGAGCCTTATCTTGATCAGATTAGAGGGCAATTACTGCTCATAGGTGTAAAATATATTGAAGCCGGCTGGGAAATACACTCTCCAGCATATTTTAATCATATTTATTCTCATACTGTTGATTCTAAAACATACTATTTGACGGCAGGAGAAAGGTTTGACATTGTAGGAGTTTGCGATCAAGATTGTAATGATATTGATTTATATCTCTATGATAATAATGGTAATTTGATTACTCAAGATAGTGGTACTGATGATGTGCCTCTAGTTGGTGTTGATATATATCGTACAGGTTCATTCACTGTTAAAACTAAGATGTATAATTGTCGAACCTCTTCTTGTTATTATGGATTGGCTGTTTTTCGTCGCTAATCAAGAATAAAAAAAACCCCTAAATACTTAAAAATAAGTCTTAGGGATATAAATATTATGGCGATCGCCTCTTTATTATTTCCCCTAAAAAAAGAATTAGGGGAAATTACCGTTTATTTTACACAATTACACCATTAGCCAATATTAAGAAAATTACCTGTATTAAATGCACTGGTAAAGGTTACTCCATTTTGAACTCCGGTCAAAGAATTGATACTAACTGTACCTTGAAAAAGAGAACTTCCTCCCGTATTGTTGGTAGAAGTAAAAGCACCCACTGTCGAGGTAAAACTACCAGTAACTGTCTGATTAAAAGAAAAAGGAGCAAATAAAGTAGTAGGTTGTACTTCAAACGCACCTATATCAGTTTGTCCTACACTACGAGCAAAACCAACTCCTCGTTGATCATTAAGCAACGTATCAGGATTACTACCTGCATTAAGAGCTGGACTTCCTGCCAATAAAGCTTTCGTAAAGGTAGTACCTCCGTTATTTTGTAATGGTCCTAATAAAGGATCGATAGGACTTGCAGCCGTACCTACTTTATCGCCATTAACGCCATTAGTAAAACCAGTTACACCATCACCGTTACCAATGAGGTTATTACCCCCAGAGACAATAGCAGTACCAGTTTGACCAGCTAGATCAGTACTAACATTTTGGGCAATAATACTACTAGTGATATTTATGAGATTGCTAGTACTACTACTGTTATAAATACCTCCGCCATTTGGACTGGAGTTGTTAGTAATGGTACTATTGCGAATTTTTACTTCAGCATCAGCCGTATTGAAGATTGCACCTCCACGGCCACCACCTGACACATTACCAGAAATAGTACTATTAATCAGATTAACAGTAGCATCAGAACCAAAATTGTAAATTGCACCCCCATCACCAGTAGTAGCAGTATTACCTGATATAGTGCTATTGATAATAGTAGCAGTAGCACTAGAATCATTGTAAATAGCACCCCCATCATCACCAGCAATATTACCTGAGATAGTGCTATTGATAATAGTTAATGTACCACGATTATCATTAACAATACCACCTCCATCAGAACCAGCAGAATTACCAGAGATGGTACTATTAGTTATATTGATGGTATTACCCTGATCATCGCTGTAAATGCCCCCGCCGTCATCACTAGCAGAATTACCAGAAATAATACTACTGTTGACATTTAAAGTGTTATTGTCATCATTAAGATAAATACCACCACCATCAGAACTCGCAAAATTACCAGATACGGTACTGTTGGTTATGGTAACTGTACTACCATTATCAATATAAATACCACCACCATCATCACCTCCAAGAACAGTATTTCCAGAGATATTACTATTAGTTATGGTTAGATTTTCTTTGGTATTAATACCGCCACCATCGCCTGAAACTCTACCGCCAGTAATAATTAAACCTTCAATAGCGACATTAGATAAACTAGCAGCATTACCATCATCAATCAGAAATACACGACTAGCATTATTACCACTAACGGCGATATCGGGAGTACCGTTATTATTCAAATCACCATCAATAGTTAGACTTTCTGTAATTACTATTTCTCCTGTAGTAAGAGTGATAGTTGAACCAGCAGCGATATTAAAGTTAATAGTATCTACACCAGCAGAAGCATTTGCTTGATTAACTGCGTCTCTGAATGAACCTGCACCTGAATCATTTGTATTTGTTACGTTGAAATTAGCCATGATTTTCCTCTTGTTTTCTAAAATTTAAAATTAATATACACAAAAAAATTAGTTACAGATCATTTTTTAATTTAATTTAATAATTTAAGCCAAACTTTCTTCAAAAGAAGAAATAAACACCTATAGCATTTACCATAATGGTTAGGACAAAAACAAGGGGTTTCAACCCCTTGTTAACCAAATATTTGTTTCCAATCCTTAGAAAAGTTACTTAAAAATGGAGATCGCCCAAAATATTATCCCTAAATCCAATCTCTTATTATCTTTTTCAAAGATAAAATAAGCACATAATTATTACCAATTATCAATTAGTGATTATTTTTGATAGGCAAAATATAGCAATAGTGTCAAAAATTTGCTAATCTAAGCTAACAGCTTAGGGAGTAAAAATAAAGTGGATATTATTATCGGTCGGAATAAAAAGGCTCGTAGAGCTTATGGAATAGACGAAATCGCTCTTGTACCAGGGCAACAAACTATTGATCCAAGTTTAACAGATACAACTATTAATCTTGGTAAAACCTCTTTAAAAATACCCATTCTTGCTAGTGCCATGGATGGAGTAATTGATGTAAACATGGCCGTATTACTATCAAAATTGGGGGCATTAGGAGTTCTAAATTTAGAAGGGATACAAACTCGTTATGACGATCCTGAACCTATTTTAGATCAAATTGCTTCTGTTGATAAATCCCAATTTGTTGAGTTAATGCAGAAATTGTATGCTCAACCAATTAAATCAGAATTAATCAAACAAAGAATTACAGAAATTAAAACTCAAGGAGGCGTTGCTGCCGTTAGTCTTACTCCAGCCGGTGCCAGTAAATATGGGGCGATCATAGCTGAAAGTGAGGCTGATTTAGTATTTATTCAAGCAACGGTAGTTTCTACCGAACATATTGCCCCTGAATCATCAATTTCCTTAGATTTGGCCAAATTTTGTCAAGATATGCCTATGCCCGTAATTTTAGGGAATTGTGTAACTTATGATGTCACCTTAAAATTAATGCACACAGGAGCTGCTGCTATTTTAGTAGGAATTGGACCAGGTGCAGCTTGTACCTCTCGTGGTGTCTTAGGTGTAGGTGTTCCACAACCTACGGCGATCGCCGATTGTGC
>CAZWLZ010000315.1:0-4424 GCA_964634505.1 uncultured bacterium
GCGTTTGGAATCGGAAATTATTTTAGTTAAGTCAAAAATTTTTACTGAAATATTACCGATTTTGATGGTGGGTTTGATTACAATTGACTAGATATAAAAAATATAGCTAATTTTTTGAATTTTATTTGAACAAAAAATCATATAATTTAGTCATATCAATAGGAATAATTAATTTTATGATTAAATTAGGCAAAACCAACATTGAAGTAACTTCTATTGGTATTGGTGCATGGGCTTGGGGTGATTCTTTTTTTTGGGATTATGGCAAAAAGTACGGACAATCAGATATAAAAGAAGCTTTTGATGAATCAATTAAAGTGGGAATTACTTTTTTTGATACTGCAGAAGTTTATGGAAAAGGAGAATCGGAGAGACTTTTAGGAGAGTTTATGAAGAATTGTAATGTTCCTGTCACTATTGCCACAAAATATGCTCCTTTGCCATGGCGTTTAAATGAAAATTCTATTAGTAAAGCAGTACAAAAAAGTTTATCTTTATTACAAATCGAACAAATACCTTTATATCAAGTACATTGGCCATTTATGTTAATGAGTCAAAATACTTTGATAAATGCTTTGGCAAATGAGGTTGAAAAGGGAACAATTTTAGCTATAGGAGTAAGTAATTATTCTTCTGAACAAATGAAACAAGCAGCTGAAATTTTAGGGAAAAGAAATATTCCTTTAGCTGTAAATCAAGTAAAATACTCTTTATTATCTCGTAAAGTTGAAACTAAAGGAATTGTGGCGACGGCGAAGGAATTAGACGTTACTTTGTTAGCTTATAGTCCATTAGAACAAGGTGTCTTAACAGGAAAATATCACCAAAATTTGCAACTAAAACCGGAAGGGGCTAGAAAAATTGATCCTCGTTTTAATTTAAAAGGTTTAAATAAGACTATTCCAGTGATTAATTTGTTAACTGAATTAGGGGAAAAATATCAAAAAACTCCTGCTCAAGTTGCTTTAAATTGGTTAATATGTCAAGAAAATGTGATTCCTATACCGGGTGCTAAAAATGGTAAACAAGCAAGAGAAAATGCGGGGGCGATAGGATGGTTTTTAACGTCAGAAGAAGTAGATAAATTATCAACAATTACTAATGCTTATAAATAATTGATAAATGACTTATTTAATGAACGAAAGTAATTTTAAAGGTGCTTTTTGCGGTATTTTATTAGCAGAATTTTTAAACAATAATCAAAGTGAAAATATAAATAATTATGAAAGTGAGATTCCCCTAAAAATAGCAATTAGTTTAGGGCAAAGTATTATAAAGTATCAACAATTTGATCCAAATTTATGGTTGAATGATTTAGAAAAAAAGAAGAAAGAATTTTTAAAATATCAAAACACTTTTAATGATATTGAAATTATGATTATTTCTCTGCCCATTAGTCTTTTTTATTTTGATAATGTAGATCAATTGGAGGGAAATTTACAGTCAATAATTAATATTTGGCGATCGCCAAATGTATCAACAGAAAGTGTTTTTATTTGGAGTTTGATTATTAAAATATTGCTTGACAATGATCTTAATTCAACTAATTTTATGAATAAATTAGAAGGAGTAATTACACAACAAAATTTGTTATTTCCAGAAATTTTTATTACTATTAATCATTTTATTGAAACCAAAACTCCTCTACATCAAATTAAGGAGCAATTACATAATTGTAAAGAAGATAAATCTCTAGTCATTATTGCCCAAGTTTTATATTGTTTTTTTACGATGAAAGATGATTTTGAATTGTGTTTATTAAGAACGAAAAGTACTACTTATTATCCTAATTTAACAACTTCTTTAACGGCAGTATTATTAGGTTTGTCTCAAGGTTATGATCATTTTCCTTTAAAATGGCGTTTATTAATTTCTTCATCAGTATTACACCAAGAAATAATGACACTCTCATCAAATTTGGTTAAATTATGGAGTGGTTTTCTTTCTATTTAATGCTTATCTTTATTAAAGGCAGGATGCCTCTGCCAAGGTATTGGACATCGAAGATTTTATCAAATTTTATAATTTTTAGCTAATTTGTAATACTTTAATAATCTGATTAGATTCAATAAAATTAGTACCGATGGGAATCACAGCCAAAGCATTAGTTTGAGCTAAATTAATCAAATTAGCAGAATTATGTAAACCTGTTGATGATTGAAATTCATAGACTCCATCAAGTAAATGTAATTTACCCCAAATATAGGTTTCTCTTTTGCCGTCTGAAGTTAAATTGTGGCGGGTTTTAGCATTAATAAAAATTGGATAATAATCATTTTTTGCACCAGATAATTTTAATAAAGCTGACTTAACAAAACGCCAACAAATTACCATGGTAGAAACAGGATTACCCGGAATGCCAAAATAAATACAACCATTTTTAAAAGTAGCAAAAGTTAGAGGTTTACCCGGTTTTATGGCTACATTTTTAACCTCAATTTTGCCTCCTAATTCTAAAATTATTTCGTCAATATAATCATAATCTCCTACAGAAACTCCTCCTGTTGAAATTACACAATTTGCTTGATTAATAGCTTGATAAATTGTATTTTTTAAAGTATCTTTATCATCTTTTACTATACCCATATCGATAGGAATAGCATTATTTTGGAGGATAAAACTATGTAAAAGATATTTATTTGAATCTATAATTTGACCATTCCGTAAAGTTTCTTCTGGTTTTATTAATTCATTTCCTGTAGAAAATATCGCTATTTTAGGCTTAGCAAATACTTTTAATTTTGTACATTGGGCGGTTGCTAAAATTGCCATTTCGGGAGGATTAATTTTAATTCCAGCAGTTAATAAATTTTCGTTTGCTTGATAAAATGCTCCTTTTTTTCTAATAAATTCATTAACTTTTGAAGGGGTAAAAATTTTTACTTTATTTCCTTCTTTTTGCGTATTTTCTTGGATAACAATTGTATCAGCACCTTTGGGTAACATTGCACCAGTAAAAATACGTGATGTTTGCCCAGATTTTATTTCTAATTTAGGAATATAACCAGCAGGAATTTCTTCGATAATTTCTAATTCAGTTGGATTATTTTTACTACTATCTTTTACATCAAGATGATTGACGGCGTAACCATCCATGGCTGAGTTATCCCAATAGGGAAAATCTAATTTACTTTGTATATCTGTTGCTAAATGGCGATCTCCACCATCAATTAAATCAATAATTTCTGTCTCGTCAATGGGCTTGACTAAATCTAAAATAATTTTTTCAGCGTCTTTAACTAATAACATAATGGGGGTTAGGGTGATGGGGTATTAGGGTGATGGGGTGGAGAAAAAAAAAAAACTTTTAATTAACTTCTTTTGTGGTATAAGTGAATTAAAATCGTTTCATAGCCCGAGACATTTCTCTTTGATCATCACGACGTTTAACAGTTTCTCTTTTATCATGTAATTTCTTACCTCTACCCAACCCCAAAGAGATTTTAACAAGACTACCTTTAAAATACATTTTCAAGGGAACTAAAGTTAAACCTTTTTGTTGTATTTGTCCAATTAATTTATTAATTTCTTTTTTATGCAATAACAATTTACGATCTCGTGTCGGTTCATGGTTAAAATAGAGTGAACTACGTTCATAAGGTGAAATGTGTAGATTTAATAACCAAGCTTCCCCATTGCGAATTAAACCATAGCCATCTCTAAGATTAACCTTACCCATACGAATAGACTTAATTTCTGTACCAGTTAGCTGTATTCCAGCTTCATAAGTAGCAAGAATTTCATATAAAAATCGAGCTTGCCGATTATCAGTGATAACTTTTACTGGTAAATTATCTGTCATAGTTTAGAATCTAATATTGAATTATTTTAATTTGCTTTAACATAGGATTAACTATTATAGTCTGTATTGTATTCAAATAGATTGATTAGAGATAAAATTATTATAGGCATTCGTAATTATTTCACATATTATTATTAATAATATGGCTATAAAAGCTAAAGATATTTATAATATTGGTAAAACTTGCGTATTTTAAAAGTTTCATGTTTGTTTCACAATCTATTGTAGCAAAATCGCCAACACCGCCTCCTAAAAATGCTGCCGATAATAATTTTATTGGTAGTAACTTTTTTATCATTATTAATTTGATATTGATAATTGCAGCTATTGTTATGATAGTTTTAGGTAAATTAGAAGCCAAAAAATTGCATAAAGCAATTGAATTTGAACAATTTAAGGCAAATGATTTAAAGAAAAAACTAAAATTGGCTTTAGAAACTATCCAGAAAATCGAAAGTAATCCAGACTTAGTTCATTCTAGGGAATTTAATCTTGATTATTTAAGAATGCGAATGGAAGAGGATATGTTTCATTCTCTAATCGTTAACCGCATGAAAATTAAAGTAACTCAAATTGTAACAGTAGCTTTACGTCCTGATACGAGTAAAATCAATTCCGTTGG
>CAZWLZ010000316.1:0-4419 GCA_964634505.1 uncultured bacterium
ACTACTACATGGGTAGATTATTTGTTACTTCCAGATCAAAAAAAACATCCTCACATAATGTTTGAGGCTAAAAGTTTATGGGATAAAAATATTTGGCAAAATAATGAACAACAAGTTTTAGATTATTTGCGTAATTATAGTTTAGATATTGGCACGGATAAACCTATTTTATGGGTTATTTTATCTAATTTTAAAGAATGGCACATTTTAAGATTACAAGATAAAAAACCTTTTTGGTCATTTACTATTGATGATTTAAAAAATGATCCCAATTTAGTTACTCAATTTTATAATTGTCTTCATCGTGAAAGTTTAAATGGCGATCGCCTCGAAGCCTTTTATCGAGAAAAAACTAGAGAAGAATTGGGAGTAAAATTTTTAGCAGACTTAAAAATTTGGCGGCTAATCTTAGCCAATGGAATCAAAAAATCTCAACCTAATTTAAGTTTAGAAGACATTAGACAAGCTGCCCAAATAATTCTCAATCGTTTTTTATTAATTCGACTTTTAGAAACTTTTAGTCGAGAAATGCCCTTTAATTATTTAGGTAGAATTTATTATAATTGGCAACAAATGTTTGCTGATTTGCCTTTTATTGAAGATTTAAGACGGGCTTTTCATCATACATGGGTGGGATACAATACGGAGTTATTTCAGGCTTCTTATGTAGATCAATTAATGATAGAAGTAGAATATTTAGAATCAATTATTGTGCTAAATACTCTGCCCAAAGAACAAATCTTATCTCAAGTGACAGGCACAATTAATAATTATCGTTCTATTTATAATTATGATTTTACCACCCTAACGCAAGATATTTTAGGCACAGCTTATGAGCAGTTTTTAGCCCATCAATTAATAATTGAAGACAATGTTATTAAAATTTTAGAAAATCAAGAAACTAGAAAACAAGAAGGAATTTTCTATACACCTGATTATATTGTTAAACGCATTGTTGCTCAAACTTTACAACCATTGATTAAACCCAAAATTGACGAAGCTATTAACTTATTAAATCAAGAAAATTTTGCACAAGCCTACCAAGTAGCTAACACTGTTTTTGATATTACCATACTTGATCCAGCTTGTGGATCAGGTTCATTTTTACTCGGTGCGTTTGATTATTTATTAACAGAAATTAACCGTTATAATTCCGCTTGTGAAAAAGTTAAAATTCCTGAAGCTGTAGATATTTTTAGTCATGTATCACCCCAAAAAATTGTTAATGTTGAAGAACAAATAGTCGTTAAAATGCTTCACGGAGTAGATCGAGATTCTCAAGCAGTTTTATTAGCTAAACTGTCATTATGGACAAAATTATTAAGAAGTCGTCCGGGGGAATATGGTAGAAGAAACGGCTCAATTTATTCTCATTTACCCGCATTAACTTTAAATATTAGAGTAGGAGATAGTTTAATTTCTAGCCCTTATAATTTAGATTTAATTTGTGATTCTTTAATCAAAATTGCTGATTTAACTAAGACTGCTAAAAATACTAATTTAACTGAAATTGAAAGAAATAAAGCTGTTAATGATTTTCAAAGTGAAGCTAATTTAATTAATCAACAAATAAACCCCGTTTTAACTGCTTTTTTTGCTAGTGATGAAAGTATTGAATCAGTTATTAAACTGATCAAAAATCGTCAACCTTTAGATAAAGAAATAGAGATAATTCGTGATTATTTAACTGAGAATAAAAAGTCAACAAAACTAAATGAAAATTGGACAGAAAATGATTTAGAAATACTCAAATCACAGTTAATTATTTTAGAATTAGCAAAAGAAGAGGTAATTATCAAACGTCCTTTTAATTGGGCTGTAGAATTTCCAAATATTTTTGATTTTCGCTTACCTGAGACAGCCAGAGGTTTTTCGGCAATTATTGGGAATCCTCCTTATTTTAATGTGGATGCAACTTTTGGCCGAGGTGCATTAGAATCAAAATGGCTAAAATATGCCTATGGTGATATTTATACGGATAAAACTGATATATTATTTTATTTTTTTCGTCAAGGTTTTAATTTATTAAAGAAAGAAGGATTACTTAGTTTTATTGTGTCTCGTGCTTTTTTACAAGGAGATAAATCAGCAAAATTACGAGAATTTTTAACTAAAAATACCAAAATAGAAAGCATTATTGACTTTTTAGGTTATCCCGTTTTTAAAGCAGGAATTGCTACTTGTATTTTCTCTTTTCGTAAGGATGATTTAACAACTCAAAAAAGTAGTTTTTCTGTTGATAATGTGCTTAATTTTAAGCAAGTAAAATCTGTTTTAACTTCTCAAAATCCTTTAAATAATTTTCCTAAAAATTCGGTGAGGAGTATTACTATTAATCAATTATCTTTAGATTCTTCTCGTTGGAAAATTTCTCCTTTTAATGATATTTTTCAAATTATTGATGCTAAAGGAGAAAAATTAAGGAATTTACCTGAATGTGATTTAGTAGAACAAGGTATTCAAACAGGAGAAAATAAAATATTTACTTTGGAAAATGTTTTTACTCAAAGTTTGCCTGAGGAAAAAATCTTTCCTATTATTAAAAATTCTGGTATTTTTGCTTATGGATTTTTACCTGATAATTCTTATTTACTTTATATTGAAAATGAAGATAATTTTGAAGATTTAGCACCATCAATTCAAAAATATTTATTAGCAAATAAAGTTAAACTAGAAAAAAGAGCCGCTTATCAAGAAGATAGTTGTCAGTGGTATAGTTTAACTAGGCCTCGTAAAAAAGGTAAGCATTACCATTTTCGTCCCAAAATTTTATGTCCTTATCGTGCTAATAATAATCGTTTTAGTGTTGATATACAAGGAAAATTAGCTGGATTAACTGATACTACGACAATTTTTTTTAAAGATATATATGAATTTAATTTAGATAATCCTAAACTTGATTTACTTTACTTAATTTGTGCTTTACTAAATTCTCAAGTTTTAGAATTTCGTTATCGTGCTTTGGGTGGTTTAGGCAAATTAACCAGTAAAGGAATGTTTGAATATGTTGAAAATCAAGTAGGAGATTTACCCATTCCTTCCTTAGATAACTGGGAAAATAGTCAAGATTATCAATTATTAATTAATCTGAGTAAAGAAGCCCATCAAATTTGGCAACTTCGCTATCAAATTCTTACTACTTATCAAGCAAAATTGACTGCTATTCCAGCCGAAGAAATCTCTTTAAAAGAATATTTTGCTATTACTAGCGATTATGCCTTAGATATTGAATGGCAAAGTAAACAACCCAATAGAGAAGGTTGTTTATTAAAATTGCAAGTTATTGCTACGGTTGAAGGCTTTAATTTAATGGGAGAAATTACTGAAAATGATGACTGGAAACAAGGCGAAACAGAATGGCTAGAGATTATGCAAGTTAAGGTTAAAACAAAGCATTTACGCCGATATTTATTAGCAAATTTAATCTATTTAACTGAATTTGACTCAAGTTTTCGCCGTAAACAAAAACTTTCATCTAATAAAGAAAATATAATTAAGACAATTTTTGAGGTATTGAAAGTTAACCGTTATGATGTTGATAAATTTAATAATTTACGAGTATTAGAAGTAATTGAAAGTAGAGTTAAAGAAGAAATTGGGCGATCGGATTTAGAAACAATTTTACTGCGTCAAAAGGCTATCAAAAAAGAAATTGATAATATTGCTTATAATATTTATGGAGTAGAAGAATATCGAGGTATTATGACGGAGATTTTGACCATGATTTTTTGATAAACTAAAGAAAAGTTGAGATATAATGTTAAGCTCTAACGTGTTATATCTCAAACTATTAAAATCTTCAATTGATATATCCAAACAAGTGTTTATCAATTAATCACAAAGTTGAGAGCAAATAATTTTATCGCTTAAAATCATGGTAATAAATTCATAACTATAAACTTCTAAATAGGCATTTTGATTGTTAACAGAAAATTTTAATGTCTGACGAGGTAATATTACTTTTTCTAAATAGTTATTAGTGTCTATAATTTTTACAATTAGATGGCGATCGCCAAAGTTCGTATAATGACAAGTCATCTTATAAACTCCTGTTTATTTCATAGTCGGTTATTATAGAAATTGAGAACTATTTAAGTTAATTATGCAAATTACTTTTGAAATTATGTATTTCTAATTTACTGCGACATAAATTTACTGAATTTTCAGCCAATCACAATTAGCGTTAACTTTACAAGGAGTAACGATCGCCGCCGTATTTTCAACTCTTTCACTACCACGCAAAGTAATATTTTCTCCCGTAATACTTTTCGTTTTAAAATTCTTAGCAAGAATCTTTTGTAACTCTATTGTATTGACTTGTTTATTTTGATTTTTCAACTCTAAAACACCATCAGCAACAGTTTTAACAGCATCATAACTAAGGGCATAACGTGTTAAATCAACACCTTGATAATTACC
>CAZWLZ010000317.1:0-4364 GCA_964634505.1 uncultured bacterium
CACTAGAGTTGCACGTCCTCCCACCGCCACCCAAATAACCATTTCAATGGAAAAAGCTACTTCCATGGCACTAGGGGTAATAATTCCCGTTTGTACAGTATAAAGTGCGCCTGATATACCGGCGATCGCCCCAGATACAGCAAATACAAACACTTTAAACCAAGTAGGATCATAACCAGAGAATCTTACCCTATTTTCATCATCTCGAATAGCAATTAATAAGCGTCCAAATCTACCAGTAGTTAACCAACGACAAAGTAAATAAGTCAATAAAACAAATAAAATTGTAAACTCATAAAAAGCTAATTGTACAGGAGGATCACTTGCTAAGACACCAAATATAGTCTGGGTATCGGTTTTAAGTCCATTAGTACCGTTAATTAATTTTTGTTGTCCATTAAAAAAATTAAAAAACACTAAGAGGGCGGCTTGAGTGAGGATAGAAAAATAAACGCCTTTAATGCGGTTTCTAAAAATCAAATAGCCAAGAAATCCTGCTACTATACCGGGTATGACAATTAGACAAAAAATAGTTAGGGGAAAAGAATAAAACGGCTGCCAAATCAAGGGTAATTTATTTACTCCATAAAGGCTAAAAAATTCTGGTAATTGCCCTACAGGAAGTTGTAAATTAAGATACATGGCAAAAGCATAACCACCTAAGGCAAAAAATATTCCATGCCCTAGACTTAATAGTCCAGTATAACCCCAAATTAAATCTATACCTAAAGCTACAATGGTTAAAGATAAAAACCGTCCGAGTAATCTTAAGCGAAAACTAGGCAAAAGTAAGGGAATCACCACCGCAAAAATTAAAATAACACCCAAAATAACGGCTATTTCGATGATCAATTTTCGTTTTGCTTGTTTTTTGAGTTCAAAGCGAGAAGATGACACTTCAATAGTAGGCTCATTCATTATCAATCAATTTTTAATTTTAGTGAATAGTAAATAGTGAATAAATTTTCTTTGAGATTAGTATAGTAACTGACAGGATACTTATGACTTTAGGCAAGGGTTTAGCAAGGGGTTGAAAATCCTTGCTTGTTAACGTTATAAGCATTCTGACGACTGCTATATTTTAAATTTACAATTCTACTCCTCGTCCTTTTTGAGGAAAAATTCCCGCTGGTTTAATTTGTAAAAAAGTAATAATCAAGGCAAAAACGATCACTTTTGCCATACTGGTAGTTGAAAAAAAGTTGAAAAACTCTACTAAATCAATTCCTAAGGGTTTGATGGCCTCTGGCGAGGCAAAAAATAAAGCCAAATTACTACTGCCGATAATGATAATATAGTTGATAATTCCAATGGCGATCGCCGCTACAATTGTGCCGAGTAAATTTCCTACTCCGCCCACAACTACCACCATAAAAGCATCAACGATATAATTTTGTCCCGTATTTGGTCCTACCGAACCTAAAAAACTAATAGCACAACCTGCTACTCCTGCTAAACCCGAACCCAAAGCAAATGTTAAAGCATCTACTTGATCGGTAGGAATGCCTAGACAATTACTCATCATGCGATTTTGGGTAACTGCCCTAATCCGCAATCCCCAACTAGATTTATTTAAAAACCAGTAAGTTGCAGCTACACAAATAATCGTTAAGATAATGATGAAAATTCGAGCATAAGGCACTTGAAAAGTTCCCAAAGGTAATCCCCCTCGTAACCAAGCTGGAGCTGTCACATCAACATTTCTAGCACTAAACCAAGCCTTAGTTAAAAATGTTTGTTTTGTTTGATAGATAATAACTCCAGTCACCGTGGCTAAAGCTAAAGAAAGACTTAACAAAATGGCGATCGCCAAAGGTTTAATTTTAGACCAATTAGCTCGACGAGAGAGAAAATAGAAAGGCGTAAAAAATAATAGACAAAAAATGGCGATCGAAATAATTAAACTTCCACTCACACTACGAACAAATTGCTGTAAGATTAGACTTACCCCCCAAGTAGCCAATAATGTTTCTAAAGGTCGTCCGTAAAGATACCGAATTACCCCCTTTTCTAAACCAAATCCAACTAATCCAGCTACGAAAAAAGCCATCGGTATAGCCATAAAAATATAAAAACTAAAAAAAGGCTCACCAAAACCTTTAAAAACATTTTGTACCACAAAAGTAGTATAAGCACCTAGCATCATCAATTCCCCATGGGCAAGATTGATTACACCCATAAGTCCAAAAACGATAGCTAATCCTAAAGCTGCAATCAGTAACACCGAACCAATACTTATACCGTTAAATAATCCTTCAAGTAAAGCCGACATTATTTTTTGTCTTTGTATAAATGAATAAAATAATTTTTCTTATTTCTTAGGGAATAAGTAATAGGCAATAGGGAATAGGTAATAGGTAATTATAAGGAAATAAATAATTTTAAAATTTAATGACTTTTTCCTTGAATCTTTAGTAATTGAACCTAAAACCTTTTTTTAACCTAATACCTAATACCAAATACCTCAAACCTTCTGGAAACCTAAAACCTTAGACTTTTTTAAATTTACCAGCCGTTTCAGGTGGTTTGATATCCGTTCTAGTCCAATCGCAGGTATAACCCTTAGTATCTGGAACAAATTGATTCCAAGGTATCGGTGCAACTGGTGCAGGGGTACTCCAAACTATGTTAAATAAACCATCATCTCTTACTTCTCCAATACGGACAGTTTTATAAATATGATGATTAACATCCATTGTTACTTTGCCTCCCGGTCCATCAAATTCTTGACCGATAGCCGCCATTCTTACTTTTTCTAAATCATCAGCAACTCCTGCTTTTTCAACGGCTTGTTTCCATAAATAAACCGATATATAAGCAGCTTCCATGGGATCATTAGTAACTCTATCAGCACCATACTCTGCTCTAAAGGCTTCCACAAAAGCTGTATTTTTAGGAGTATCTACCGTTTGAAAATAATTCCAAGAAGCAAATTGTCCTAAAAGATATTCCTTCCCAATTTGACGCACTTCTTCTTCGGCCACACTCACGGACATAACTGGATATTTATCAGGAGTTAACCCAGCAGCTTGAATTTGTTTGAAAAATGCCACATTAGTATCACCATTGAGAGTATTAAAAATTACGCCTCCATTAGGTAAAGCACTCTTAATTTTAGTAATAATAGGAGTTACTTCTGTATTACCTAAAGGAAGATAATCTTCTCCTACAACTTTTCCTCCTTTTACTTTTAATTGTTCAACAATTACATTATTTGCTGTACGAGGAAAAACATAATCCGAACCAATTAAGAAAAATTCTTTTCCTTTATTCTCTAATAACCAATCAACAGCTGGTTCGATTTGCTGATTAGGTGCTGCACCTGTATAAAAAATATTTTTTGAGCATTCCTGTCCTTCATACTGAAGAGGATACCAAAGCATATGATTTTTTTCTTCAAAAACGGGTAAAACTGCTTTACGACTAGCTGAAGTCCAACAGCCAAAAACAGTTACTACTTTATCTTGATCAATTAATTTTCTGGCTTTTTCTGCAAAAGTAGGCCAATCTGAAGCACCATCTTCGGCGATCGCCTCTATTTGTTTTCCTAAAACTCCACCAGCAGCATTAATTTCTTTGATAGCCAATTTTTGAGCATCAACTACCGTAGTTTCACTAATAGCCATAGTGCCGCTCAAAGAATGTAAAATACCTACCTTAATACTATCTCCACTCGCAGCTGGTGTTGTTTCTGGTGTGGTCGTACCTTGTTCAGGAGGGGGAGTAGTCTGAGGACTAGCACAAGCCTTTAATAATAAACTTGTGCCTAAAGTAGCACCCCCATAGACTAAAAATTTTCTGCGTCCGAATCGTTTTTTCATAAGAAATTTTTATACCCTCATTAATTTTTGAAAAAGATAAATACTATAACAAGTGCCAAGATGTTTAACACCCTAACAAGGGGTTTAAACCCTTGTTAAAATCTCTTAACTAACCTGTCTGTTACGATAACTGACATTAAATTATTGGTGTTTTGTTTTCAGATGATCGAAATTGAATATTAAAATAACATTAAGCAAATAATTGTTATCTAAGATACATTTTGATAACAGAAGTTAGTTAGTTTTGCAAAAATTAAAAGTTAGCTCAATTAAATTTCTTTAGTTAATTTAAGATTAATATCATCAAATTTATTATCATGTTGATATTTATACTTAACCCTAATTAAGTAATAACCATTATTAGTTAAAGGTGAAGATTTTTGTTTAATATTCGTTAATTGAAAAGAACTAACAGGCAAACTACAACGATCATATAAAGTCACATAAATATTATATTTATCTAAAGTAAATTGATCTGTTTCTATTAACAATAATTCATTTACATCTAAACAATCATAAAAAAATTTGGTATCTGTTGCACCC
>CAZWLZ010000318.1:0-4360 GCA_964634505.1 uncultured bacterium
AGAAGCAGATACTTTATTAGCAGATAAAGGTTATGATGCGGATGAACGGGTGATTCAAAAACTCAAAAAACAAGGAAAAACAGCAGTTATACCGCCAAGGAAGAATAGAACAAACCAACGAGACTATGATAAGTATTTATATCAAGCAAGACACTTAATTGAAAACTTTTTTGCTAGATTAAAGCAGTATCGAGCAATTGCTACCAGATATGATAAAAGAAAAATAAATTTTCTAGGGGGTATTTATTTAGCTTCAATCGTAATATGGCTTAATTGATGACACGCCCTAGTTTATCTCTTTTTTTTGTTTAAGTACCGATAACCAGCTAATAATAGTTTTAGTTGATCTTAACCTCTTGTTGCTATTGCTGTTACAATACAACTAAAAAGTAGTATTAACTTAAATAAAATCAAAAGATAATGACAATTACAAATTTAGCCAATATAGCAGATGTATCCAATGATGATTATTGTGTATTTGGTTTAGCCACTTGTTTTGTGAGAGAAGAGGGAGAAACCAAAGAAATACAAGTAATTGAGCCGATTCCTTCCGCTGCCTTAGAAGCCTTAATCAAAGGTATTCCTACTTCTTATAAATTGGCTTGTGCAAAAACAATCGGTGAAATTATTGTTAATGATTCCCTTGAAATTCCTGCTGATTTTCCAGCAACTTCTCAATTTTGTGATGAATTTATTGATAGAAGTATTGCCTGTATTCGCACTTATAAAAAACGTATTTCCGCCCAGCAATATATTCCTTTAAATACCGTTAAAAATGATTTT
This sequence comes from uncultured bacterium, assembly GCA_964634505.1. GTDB lineage: Bacteria > Cyanobacteriota > Cyanobacteriia > Cyanobacteriales > Cyanobacteriaceae > CAZWLZ01. The sequence continues at coordinate 784 of CAZWLZ010000318.1, forward strand.
AATTACTCTTTAGAAAGAAAAAGAATTTTAAATCAAATTAATGTTGTCAATACTGAAGACAATGTTAAACAACATTCTTATACTCATCAAAAATTATAGTATTTTGGGCGATCGCCACTGAAAACCAATGTATATTTTAAAACTGGATTATCATAAACCTAAATTAGGAAAAATATATTATGTTATTTCGTCAATTATTTGATTTAGAAACTAGCACTTATACTTATTTAATTGCTGATATGCTAACCGGTGAAGCTGCTTTAGTCGATCCAGTTTTAGAAAATGTAGAAAGAGATTATCGTTTGATTCAAGAATTGGGTTTAACTTTAATCTTTTGCTTAGAAACTCATGTCCATGCTGATCATATCACTGGAGCAGGTAAATTACGAGAGTTAACTAACTGCCTAAATTTAGTGCCATTTAAAGCTAAAATTGACTGTGCTGATCGCCACCTACAAGATCAAGAAGTTTTACAAGTTGGTAATATTATCATTAAGGCGATCGCCACTCCTGGTCATACGGATTGTCATTTTGCTTATTTAGTTAACCAAACTCATATATTAACAGGAGATGCCCTATTTATAAGGGGTTGTGGTAGAACAGATTTTCAAAGTGGTGATGCTGGGATATTATATGATTCTATTTATCAAAAATTGTTTACTTTGCCCGATGATACTTTAGTTTATCCCGGTCACGATTATCGAGGTCATACTGTTTCCACCATTGGAGAAGAAAAACAACATAATCCTCGTTTAGCACACCAAGATCGACAAGATTTCATCAATATAATGAATAATCTTAACCTACCTGATCCCCTTAAAATAATGGAAGCAGTGCCTGCAAATCAGCAATGTGGCAAAATTAATTAAATTTGAACATTTTATCATTATAAAAATAATTTAAGAAAAAAATGAACAATCAAATTTCTCAAATCCAAGACAAATTAGAAGTTGTTAATCCCCAAACTTTAAATTTATGGTTAGCCGAAAATACAATTAATTTAATTGATGTGCGTGAATCAGGTGAATACAAAGGAGAGCATATCAAAGGTGCTTTGTCAATACCCCTTTCTCAATTTGATAGTACAAAAATTCCTACTGATAAAAACTTTGTTTTGTATTGCCAAAGTAGTACAAGGTCAGCCCAAGCTGCCCAAAAATTATTTCAAGAAGACTTTAAAAAAGTTACTCATTTAGAAGGGGGTTTAAATTTATGGAAACAGGCTAATTTACCTACAATTATTGATAAAACTGCTCCTATCAGTATAATGCGTCAAGTACAAATTGTAACAGGTTCATTAGTTTTACTAGGAACAATTTTAGGTGCATTAGTGTCACCTTTCTTTTTAATTTTGAGTGGATTTATTGGGGCTGGTTTACTATTTGCTGGAGTTAGTAATACTTGTATGTTAGCCTTATTATTAGCGAAATTACCCTATAACCAGAGAGGATAATGCGTTTAACTTTAGGTTTATTTTTGGCGATCGCCATCGGTTTAAGTTTAGGCTTAATCGGAGGTGGCGGAGCGATTTTAGCTGTGCCTATCTTAAAATATGTCATCGGTGTAACAGCGAAAGAGGCGATCGCCATGAGTTTATTTATTGTAGGAATAGTAAGCATTATCGGTGTAATTACTCATGGGCAAGAAGGAAATGTCAATCTCAAAATAGCTTTAATTTTCATTCCCCCAGCCATGTTAGGGGCATTTTTAGGAGCAAAAATAACACAATTACCAATTATTACAGACACAATACAAATCATTGCTTTTGGTATAGTAATGCTATTAGCAAGTATTTTAATGATTACTAAAAGTAACCAATCTTCACCAGAAAATAAACAAATTGATTCAAAAATAAACCAAAATCAAAAAACATTAATTAAAGAAATAATCATCATTATCTTAGAAGGATTTGGAGTAGGAATATTAACAGGATTTGTAGGAGTAGGAGGGGGATTTTTAATTATTCCTGCCTTAGTAATAGTTGGCAAAATTCCCATGAAACAAGCAGTAGGGACATCATTATTAATTATTGCTTTTAATTCTGTTAGTGGTTTTTTAGGTTATGTAAATCAGATAAAATTAGATTGGAATTTAATGATTTTATTTACAATTTGTGCCACTATAGGAATTTTTATAGGTGCATATTTAAGTAAAATTATTGATGCTAAATATTTACAAAAAGCTTTCGGTTATTTCGTTTTAACAGTAGCTATTTTCATTTTAATCGCCCGATAGTAAAAATAGTGATTTAAAGTGATTTAAAGTGATTTAATTTGACAAATTATCAATATAATTATTCAAAAGGTTTAACTTACTAGCATTGGCAGCAAAAGACGATGAAATTTATTTATAGCTAATTATCTAAACTTGATATTAATTACGGCCTTAAAGTATAGTAATTAAAACATCATTGAATCCATATATAAAAAGAGAATGACAAGTCCTATAATTGGTTTATTACTAGGAATAATAACTGTATTTTTTGGTATTTATTCTTATCAAGAAAAACTAAAATTTTTACCTAATTTACTAATAACTATTAGCAAAAAAAATAACCTTTTTCTAATAGGTTTAATAACTGTGGCGAGCGCCTTAATGTTGGGAATGATAGGTTATATTTTTAGTTTGGCAAATAGTTTTCGATACCTAAGATTAGGAATATTATTAGTGGGTTTAATTTTAATTAAATTATCCATAGCAAAGAGATTTGAACAATTACCAAAATTACCTAAAATAATCGAATATTTCATTACCTTAAATAACACTCAATTTTTACAAATACTATCAGGAATAATAATTAGTTTTTTATTTTTAAAAAGTATTGTAGCAGTAGATTGGACTGGAGGAGATAGTTGGATGTATCAATTACCTTTTGCCGCTCGTTTTTGGGGCATGATTACACCAGAAGAATACTTATTTGAGGCAGAAAGAGAGCCATTCTATAATACTACTACTATGTTACCGAACATTTTGCAAGGTTTTTTTTGGTATTTATTTGGTTTACAACGTCCCCAAGGAGCAAATTTAGTTAGTTTTTTTAGTTTAATTGGTTATTTAGCTTTTCTCAAATCTTATTTAAAAATACCGTTTTATTTGTCGATTTTAACCATTTTAGCTGTACCTTTAATCCATATTGCTACTACAGCTTGTTATGTGGATTTATTAGGAAATGTAGGGTTATCAATTACTATTATGATGACTTTTTTACTCTATACAAAAGATAATTTTCTCACTCCCAAAAATATTTTAATTTTTATTTTGGGCGGTTTTATTGCAGCTAATACTAAATATTTATTAGTACCTCCTTTGACGGTAGTTTTATTTTTTGTAACTATTAGAATTTTATGGTTAATTATTATTGAAAAACGAGACAAAAATATTCAAAAAGTAATTAAAAATATAGCCATATTTTTAGTTGTTGGTAGTATTTCTAGTGTGGTTATTTTTGCTACGGAATTTAAAAATATCATCTTATATCAAAATCCTTTTTATCCTCTTAAAGTGAGTATTTTTGGTCATGTTTTAAATCATCTTATTGTGCCTTCTGCCGATTATATGTCAAAGTACTTACAAGCCA
>CAZWLZ010000319.1:0-4349 GCA_964634505.1 uncultured bacterium
ACCCCCTCCCCCCCACCACCCCCCGCCCCCCGCCCGGGCGCAGGATTAAATTTTACTGGTGGTGGGGTAATTATGGGAGATGGTGGTGGAGTATAATTTGAGGTGTTTGAATTGTTTGAGGTGTTTGATTTAGGTTTAGAGTTGGATAATAAAGCCGAACTTAAATCAGGATAAGGGGTTATATTTTGATTCTCAGGTGGTGGGGGTTGACTAGGTGAAATTGTTAAAGGTGGCGGTGGAATTAAAAGATTACCGTCATTTTTGGTATTATTTTGATTTTGTTTGATATTTTGATTCTCTTTTTTGTTGTCAGATTCAGAGGGGATTTTTTCGTTAGTTTCTTCTTGTGGTTGTTGATTGATGACTATTTCTTCTTGATTGGATTGGGATTCTAAATTACTAACAGTTTCTAATTCTTGTGATTTATTGGTTAAATTAACTATTAAAATTGCATTTGCTAATAGAAATAAAATGAGTGAAAATATTGCCCAAGGAGTTAATATCCAATCTAAAAGTGTTTTTTTTTCTTCTACCATACGATAGGCTACAGGCATCACATCTTCTTCTGTTTCCTGCTCAAATCCCTCGCTTGGTGCTACTTTAATTGTTTCAAATTGATTAATTTCTTTTTTTTCTTCTTCTCTAATATGGTAGGCATTAATATTAATTATTGGTTCATTTTGTGAAATTTTAGTAATACTTAAACTTTCTTTTTTTTGATCTTTATATCTATTTAATTCTGATTCTATATTTAAATCTAAATTCAATAAGGCACTTTTTAGATTAGGATTTAATAGTAGTTGCTCTTTTTTCATAGTTAATGAGTTTTGAATCTCTTAAATTAGTTTTAAATTCGATCGCCAATCAACCTCAATGGGAAAAACAGAAAGAATATCATCATTTAGTTGAATGTTGGCAAAAGGTGGTTAGTGAAAAAATAGCCAAACATACAAAACTTTTATATTTACAAAGAAAAATTTTATGGATTGCTACTCCTAATGCAGTTTGGGCTCAAAATTTGACGTTACAACGCTATTCTTTATTACAAAAACTTAACCAAAAAATGACCCAACCTCTTACTGATATTCGTTTTTCTTCAGCTAGATGGTATCAAAATAGTCAAGACAATAAGCAGTATATAGATACTTTAGAGCTTCACCCTAGTTTTGTCAAGTTAAATGTTGATTTCCCCATCGCCACTGATACTATTTCGAGTAAAGTTACCTTAAATCAAGCCTTTGAGAAATGGCAAGAAACTATTAAAAGGCGATCGCCATTATTAGTAAAATGTCCTCTTTGTGAAAGTCCCACCCCTGAAGGGGAATTAGAAAGATGGGAAATGTGTGCTTATTGTTTTCAAAAAAAATGTTCTTATTAAAGAATAACCCCGCAAATTAGGAGAAAAATTCTTAATGTTCATTCTGTTAGAGGAATTCCCAATTGCCTCGCTTGTGACGCAGCATCTCTTGCACCCCAACGACGTTTAATTTTACCTTCTTCTATCTCAAACCACTCTATTGCTAGAAGGGTGTAGGAATTCCCTGTGGGCTGATGTCCAAATGCTGGGTTACGAAATAGACCTGTTTCAATATATCTAGCCGCAACAATATTTCCTTCTGCAATTAGCTCCTGCAAATTTAGCTGTATTCCATAGCCTTCAATTAACTGACGCCAAATGGGTTCGATTCTCTCAAATGTCCCTTTGCCTAATACCCCTTGTATCTCGGCATCCTCAGCTAGTAAAGATTTCAGTTCAGTAAGGTTTCCTTTATTAAACGCATCTACATATCGACGAACTATATTTTTTGCTTCTTCTTCGATTGACATAAGCCCTCCCAAAAGTAATTACGGTCTCCCTATTTAACCTAAAATTATACGGCAGTTGCCGCACAATATTAACTATAAAACAGTATTATATTTCCGTAAAAGTCAATCTCTTTTTACTTTTAAGGCGATCGCCAAAAGAAAATGCTGCTAATCGATTAAAATAGAAAAATAAACATTACAAAGGTAAAAAAAAACTATGACAACCACCGCCGATGATGTATGGCAATTATTAGCAGAATTAACGGCTCGACAATCTGAATTAGCAGCGGCTCAAAAAGAGACTGATAAACAAATCAAAGAATTAGGTAAACAAATTGGCGGGCTAGGAGAAAAATTTGGTAGCTTTACCGAAGGACTTGCCCTACCTTCTATGGAAAAGATTTTAAGACAACGCTTTGGCATGGAAATTATTAGTCCAAGTGTGCGAGCTAGTAAAGGGGGGCAAAACATGGAAATTGATGTTTTAGCTTATACTAATGGTAATCTCAATACTGCTTATATTGTTGAAGTTAAAAGTCATGCTAGAGAAGATTCTATTACTCAGTTAAAGACTATTTTACAACGTTTTCGTTTCTTTTTCCCTGAACATCAAGATAAAAAACTTTATGGTATTTTAGCTGCCGTTGATATGTCTGGCCAATTACGTCAAAAAACTCTACAAGAAGGACTTTATGTGGCTCGGATTCATGATCAAATATTTGAACTTGATACTCCTGAAGACTTTCAACCTCAAATTTATTAATTTTTTTCGATTATTTATTGGCGATCGCCTAAAGAAAATACCGCTAATCGATTAAAATAGAAAAACAAACTTTACAACGGTAAAAAAAACTATGACAACCACCGCCGATGATGTATGGCAATTATTAGCAGAATTAACGGCTCGACAATCTGAATTAGCAGCGGCTCAAAAAGAGACTGATAAACAAATCAAAGAATTAGGTAAACAAATTGGCGGGCTAGGAGAAAAATTTGGTAGCTTTACCGAAGGACTTGCCCTACCTTCTATGGAAAAGATTTTAAGACAACGCTTTGGCATGGAAATTATTAGTCCAAGTGTGCGAGCTAGTAAAGGGGGGCAAAACATGGAAATTGATGTTTTAGCTTATACTAATGGTAATCTCAATACTGCTTATATTGTTGAAGTTAAAAGTCATGCTAGAGAAGATTCTATTACTCAGTTAAAGACTATTTTACAACGTTTTCGTTTCTTTTTCCCTGAACATCAAGATAAAAAACTTTATGGTATTTTAGCTGCCGTTGATATGTCTGGCCAATTACGTCAAAAAACTCTACAAGAAGGACTTTATGTGGCTCGGATTCATGATCAAATATTTGAACTTGATACTCCTGAAGACTTTCAACCTCAAATTTATTAATTTTTTTCAATTATTTATTGGCGATCGCCAAAGTAAGGCTTCCAGAAATATGATGTCCAGCTTCTGGTATGATAGTCAAATATTTTCACTCTTTCGTCAGAAGAGCCAATGATTACTCAAGACAACTTTAAATCTCTTTTGGTATCGCTAGGTTTTGAACAAGACAAAAATGTATTATCAAAGCCGTTTTTTCATAATGAGGGCGTTCTTAAAGCAGATTTTAATAAAAAAGAATTAATCTATCCTGAAGATCATGGATTAATTATTAATGAGCGTCAGACTTGCAACTTTTCTCAAAATGAAAATTTTGTAGTGTTTGAATGCGTACACCGACTTTTAGCAAAGGGTTATAAACCTGAACACTTAGAACTTGAACCAAAATGGAAAGTCGGACATGGTGCTAGTGGAGGACGTGCCGATATTTTAGTAAAAAATCAACAAGGTGAACCGATGTTGATTATCAAATGTAAAACCGCAGGTAAAGAGTTTGAGAAGGCTTGGAAAGATACTCAAATTGATGGCGGACAATTATTTTCTTATGCTCAACAAATTCAAGAAACTGAATTTTTATGTCTCTATACTTCAGATTTTCTTGATAATAATTGTATTTTTGAACATTACGTTATCTCTCATAAAGATAACCTTAAAATTTTAGCAGATGATCTTAATTTATTGAGCTTTGAGAAAGCAAAAGATGTTAAAGGACGTTTCAAAGTTTGGCAAGAAACCTACCAATTAGAAAAAACAACTAAGGGAATTTTTGAGGATAATATTCGAGCTTATCAAATAGGCAAAGATAAATATACTATTGATGATCTTGCTCCCATTAATGCCAAGGATAAAGAAAAGAAATATCATGTATTCCGAACTATTCTTAGAAAACATAATGTTTCTGGTCGTGAAAATGCCTTTGATATTTTGGTTAATCTTTTTTTGTGTAAGATTGTTGATGAGACTCAGCATCCACAAGAATTAAAGTTTTATTGGAAGGGGATTGCTTACGATAATTATTATGACTTTATCGATAGGTTACAAGGGTTGTATAAAGATGGCATGGAAAAATATTTAGGTGAACAGATTACTTATATTAGTAATAGACTTTATCGGAAATTAGTAATTTGATATAATAATTAGGGAAAAAAT
>CAZWLZ010000320.1:0-4337 GCA_964634505.1 uncultured bacterium
TGGTATCGTGTTTTTTGATGGTGGTAAAGATAAATCTGAAAAAATTATTATTCAAGTAAAATCTGGTAAGGTCAAATCAGGAGACATAAGAGATTTATTAGGCACAATGGCTATAAATGAAGCAAGTCTAGGCATATTTATAACACTAAATGAACCTACCAAAGAAATGATCAAAACAGCAAAATCTATCGGTAATTATCAAAATAAATTTATGAGTAATCCTATGGATAAAATAACTATAATTACAATAAAAGAAATTATTGAACAACAAAAACGCCTCGATCTAAAATTAGTCTTAGATGTATTAAAATCAGCAGAAAAACAAAAAGAAACAAAAATAAAACAAAACTCCTTAGAAATCTAGTAGGTTGGGTTGAAGCATTAAACCCAACAAAACCTACAATGAAAAAGGCTGGAAGCCTATTCCACATATTTATATTTTTTAATAAAATTTAATAGATAGATTAAAAATCAGTAACTAAAATTAAAATATTATGTTTATAGAAGAAAAAGAATTAAATCAATATTTCAATTATCAAATAGTTACCTTACAAAATGACCATAAAATTTTATATTCTGAAGTAATTGATACCATTGAAAGTCGCTCTATGTTATGGGTTAGACCTATTTTAATGGTAGAAAAAGATCAAAATAATAATTCTTTTTTCGAGCCACAATCATCAGTTTATGATTTAAGATTTACTTCAGATATATTATGGAATGCTTCGGGATTTTTACCCGCTTTAGATACGGAATATATTACTTTTTTTTCTCAAATTCAAGACACTGATTTTAGTGATATTCAATGTCAAATAGCAAGACAAAAATTAAGTTTTTTTCTCAAAGAAATTTTTAACACTGAAAAAGAAGATTAATGATGATGATACGCACCTAATTCGGGATAAAAAGGGATGATTTCTTTTTCTATTTGTAATCCTAATTGAATTAACATTTTTTCTAAAACCGTATCAGCATTAAAACGAAGATAATTAGAGTTAATTTCTAAGGGAATATGTCGATTCCCTAGATGATAAGCCGCTTTCATTAAGTCTAAGGAATTTTTAGCCGTAACCGTTATAATCTCTTCTGGTTTTGCTTTAATTTGAGCTATAGTCTGATCATCATTGCTTTGTAAGAGATCATTTTCTTTTAAAATTGTGCCTCTTGCTAATTGTAAATAAACTATTTGATTATTATCTAGCGTTATTTGTTGGCGAGTTTTGATTCTTTGTTCGGCAGTTAGGGGAATAATCAAGTTAATTTCTGATAAATCAACATTTGAGTAAATTTTATTTAAAATCAACATAATAATTATTAGAGAAATAAATTTTTAAAAGGCTATTGAAATCTCTAATTATTCTAAACCTAAAAATAAAACTCCTTGATAAAAGATAAAACTAGCTATCCAAGCAAACCCAAAAGAAAATGCTACAGAGAATAAAGTATATTTCCAAGATTTTGCTTCATTGAATAATGTTACTAAAGTAGTTAAACAAGGGGTATAAAGTAAACAGAAAATGCAAAAACTATAAGCAGCATACCAAGTTACCGTTGAACCGATATAGTCACTAACATTAGTAGCATTCATGGCATAAATGACTGGTAATGCTCCTACTACAACTTCTTTGGCAATAAAACCAAAAATTAAAGATAAGGTTAAATAGGGGTTAATACCGATGGGATTCATAATAGGAGTTAACAAGTTTCCTAATTGTCCGCCGAAAGTGTTTAATCCTGTCGCCCCTAAGGGTAAATTAGTTAAAACCCATATTGCTACACACCCTAAGATGATAAAACCTGATGCCCTTTTCACGAAGTGCATTACTTCTCCGTAACCTCTCATGATTATTTGTTTTAAGGTAGGAAAACGATAAGGGGGTAATTCTAGCACAAAAGGCTCTTGATTTTTAAATTGTCCTTTTAAAAAGAATGCAGCGATTAAAGCGGCGATAAAGCTTAAAAGATATAAGGAAAATAAAACCGTTGCACCTTGTTGATTGGGAAATGTAGCCGCAATTATAAATACAAATACTTGTAATCTAGCCGAACAAAGTGAAAAAGTAATCGTTAACATGGTTAACAATCTTAAGGCTGGCGATCGCATAATTCTTGTTCCCATTAAAGCTGGAACATTACAACCAAAGCCCATCATTTGTAAGACAAAGCTACGACCATCTAAGCCTAATCTACCCATTAAGGCATCCATTAAATAAGCCGCTCTTGAGAGATAACCACTATCTTCTAAAAGTGCCATAATGATAAAAAATAAAATAATTAAAGGGACGAATGAGGCTACGGTTGCTAATCCATTCCAAATACCATTAATGACAAAATCTTGAATTATTAGAGGAAAAATTTTAAGGATAGGTTCGAGTAAAGTAGTTTGTAACCAATCAGTTATATTTCCCATTAAACCCATACTAGGAAGCCCTATATTCCAAACCAGTTGAAACACAAGAAACATTCCTAAAAAAAATAAGGGTAAGCCAAAAATAGGATGAAGTAAAAAGCTATCTAGTGTGACTGTAAAATTTTTAGCAAAATGGGAGGGCATGATTACTATTCCTGCTAAAATTTCATCCATTTCTTCAGGTGAAATTGTTCCTTTTTCTAATAATTTATTCGTTAAATTTTCAACTTGAAAAGAGACTTTTTCTTCTGCTAATAATTGAGTAATTTTATTATTAAGTACAGCATAACCCTTACCATATTTTGCACTGATTAAAAAAGTAGGCATTCCTAAACGTTGGGATAATTGATCTACTTCAATTTTTACCCCATAATATTTAGCTTCATCGGCCATATTTAAAATGGCGATCGCCGGTAAGCCAAGAGATGTCACTTGTAAAGCAAGGCGAATTTGGCGATCGATTTGGGTTGCATTTAATACAATAATTACTAGATCAAGGGGAAATTTTCCCAGAAAGTTTTGGACAACTTTTTCATCTTCAGAAAAGCCATTAAGATCGTAAATACCGGGTAAATCTACAAATTCAACGATCTCATGATTAATTTGAACTTTACCTTGTAATAAATCAATGGTAATTCCAGACCAATTTCCCACAAAGGCACTACCACTAGTTAATCTATTAAATAAAGTTGACTTACCCGTATTTGGCATTCCTAATAAAGCTACTCGTTTGTTAGTTATAAGGGTTTTAAGTGCTGTTTCACTTTGATGACAATTCATTGTTTATTTTTTCCTTCTCTTTTAAGCTAAATTTTCTTGAAGGATAATAGTTTTCGCTTCTTGGTGACGAATAGCTATTTCTGTTGTTGAACCTACTCGAACGTGTAAAGGACCTCCAAATAATCCTAATCTTAAAACCATAATTGGTTTATTTGGGGTAATTCCTATGGCTTCTAAACGATTAATTAAAAATTTTTTTTTACCACAATTTTCTATTTCTTTGACGAAAGCAAGTTTGTTTGGTTTAAGTTCGGATAAAGTCATTTTTACGCTTATTACAAATAATTCTCAATTAATATAATTGCGTATTATTCTCAATAAAAATTAAATTTTTAACATTTCTTAATATTTAAAATTTGATTTATGATAAAATGAAAGAGTAAGTTGAAATTACAGGAAATAAAATTATTTATACTCCTCCCTTAGCCAAATTAATTGAACAATTACAAAGACTACCCGGAGTAGGCAGTAAAACTGCTCAAAGATTAGCTTTACATCTTATTAAAAAACCTGAAGCTGAAGTTGTGGCTTTAGCTAATAGTATTTTAGAAGCAAAAAAACAGGTTGGTTTTTGTCAAATTTGTTTTCACTTATCGGCAGAATCTATTTGCGAAATTTGTAAGAATCCCAATCGAGATAAAACAACTATTTGTGTAGTAGCTGAATCGAGAGATGTAATTGCTTTAGAAAAAACTAGAGAATTTGCAGGACAATATCATGTTTTAGGTGGAGTTATTTCTCCGATGGATGGTATCGACCCTGAAAGTTTAAGCATTAAGCCTTTAATTAAGCGTGTTGCAGAAGAAAAGATAAAAGAGGTTATTTTAGCGATAAGTCCTAGTATTGAGGGTGAAACCACGACTCTTTATATTGGGCAATTATTACAACCATTTACCAAAGTTACTCAAATTGCTTTTGGTATTCCGATGGGAGGAGATTTAGAATATGCTGACGAAGTGACATTAGCTAGGGCTTTAGAAGGTAGAAGAGAACTAAAATAACATTAATTCCGTATCTCTCCTAAATCCTTCTTATGTGAATGCAAATTCCCCCCTTCTTAAGGGTAGGGCTGTTTCATTCTTGAGTAAGACAAATGGGGAGAGAGGGAAATGGGAAATTAGGGGGAAAATGAAGTAATAGGGGAAAA